>DATDLO010000134.1:0-2483 GCA_036519215.1 Oxalicibacterium sp. | reverse complement strand
GATCGATCCGCTGTCTTTCCTCGTGCTCGATACACGCAGCACGCGCAATCGCGGACAAGGCGATCAGCCCGACAGCAAATCGATGCGTCTGGCCGCCGGCGATCTGCTTGGCCCGCAAGGACGCAACGCGCTGCGCGACTGGGCCGATATGCTGATTGCCGCCGCAGGCAACGCCCTGCCGCGCTACGGCGTGCTCGTCACCGGGCAATCGCTGTTTGCGGAAGCAGCCGGCGAATTGCGCGGCAATCTCGCCGATTTCGAATTCCCCGACTATCCGGAAGACTATCGCTTCATCACCGAACAGATCGAACGCATCTCGCGCGCCGGCCTGCCCGTTCTGTGCCTAACCGGCGACGTTCATTGGGGGCGCATCCTGCGCGCTGCCGGTCCGCTCGACAGTGCACCTATCTTCGAAGTGATTTCCTCGCCGACCTCGCTGGTGGAAAGCGTCGGTGCCGATCAGGTCGCGCTGGCGGTCGACGGCATCCGTTCCTTGTTCGGCCAATCCCGGCCCTGGCCGCGCCACCACGATGTCAGGATGCCGCCGCCGCGCTTCGGCACAGCGGCTAGCTACACACCCGACATCCTGAACAACACCGCCGGCGAGCAAGCCGCCATGCGCGGCAACATGGCGTTGATGCTGCGCTTCTGCCGCATCGGCCCGGCCGTCGACGTCGAGATCGACTATCTGCCGCTGCACAAGGATCGCGCCGTCAACACAAAGGGGAAATGGCAAGTCGCCTTCCGCCTGCGGCCTTCGCACTAGACGGTATAAAACGTAAGACAGAACGCATCAAACAAGCCGCATGAAACATGCCAGATGAAACCTGCGGCACAAAACAAACAACAACATTTACAGGGAGAGAACGATCGTGAGCGCCATCAACCGCAATTCGCCCGCCAAAGGCGCAAACCCGCTTGTGGAAAAACTGGAGCGCCGCTCCGCCAGGGAAAGCAATCTTGCCTGGATCGCCCGCGCGATGAAGAAAAGCCCGCTGATGGATAGCGGCAACAACGCGCTCGTTCTGCTGACAGGCGGCAGCGATCCGCTGTCGTTCCGCCTGCGTCTGGCGCAGGCACACGTGCGCCCCGACCTGTCGACCAGCGCCTGGTCCACCGCCTACTTCATCCCCGCATTGAGGGCAGATATCGGCATGAGCGAAACCATCGGCGTCTCGCTCGCGCCGGCCGAATGGTATCCCCCGTTCGGCTACGCGTCGACGACCAATGCGATCCAGCACGGCAAGCTGTCGCAACTTGCATCACCCGAGTTTCTGCCGAACCTGGCTTTGCTCTCCTTCCCGGTGGCCGCGCAAGACATCAAGAAAAGCCTGTCCCGTCTCGAAACCGAACGCCTGACGATCGATCTTTCCGCATTGCTGCTGCGCTGGATACAGTACGCATGGGGCACCGGCATTCCCGCCAATCCGCTCGGCGATGGCGTCGGCATGCCATCGGCAGCGATGCTGGAAACCGCCTTCGCCGCCAACGGCTTCGACCTGACACCCGGTCTCGAAAGCCGCTCCAGCTGCCCGGAAGCGATCTGGCAGGCCGCGCGCTGGTGGCATGAGTATTACGGCAAGAGCGACAAGCGCGTGCTGGGAGCATTCGTTGCGCCGCATGGATTCGTCGAGGAGGATTACTACCGCAAGTAAGCATCTGCACTGTGCTTTGCATTTCCACATGGAGAAAAGGACCGCCACATTGCGATCCTTTTATTCTTTCATGTCTGACTTTCATTGCTTTCACCATCTTCGTTTTCCACCGTGAAACTCGTATTTGATCACCTTTTTTTTAATCGGCTATGTGCCGTCCCGCACATAGCCTTTTTTCGATTCCGCGTATTTTTCAGGTACCGCGATTGTTTTTCTGACATGACGCCCGCATCTGAATGGCATGGGCACATGCCACAAGGCAATCCCCAACCATGAATGAGAAGTCCGAAAGGAGGCCATCATGTCAACCGTCATGGACAGCGTTCTCCCTGCAAGCAGGGCATCTGTCGGCGGCAATCTCATCACGCAGGAAGCCGCACCACTCGTCATTCGTGAGGGCGATTGGCAGGCTTATCTTGCCCGCACTGTCGACATGTATTCCGACACGTACAAATTTTCCGATCTCGAAATCCTGGCTGAATACAAGCGCCAATGTGCCTTCGACTACCTGGGGAAACGTGCACAGAAGCAAGGCGGCGTCTGCAGCAAGAAACCTCGCATCCTTTCGGCGGAAGTTGTTGCACGGCTGGAAGAAAGCAATCGTGCCAAACGTTATGCACGTTATCCATGGATAGAGAAACTGCTGAAACTAATGGCTGAAATCGAACGGCTGCAGGAGGAAAACGCCGGTTCACAGAATGTGTTCTCACTGGTGCAACCGGCACGCAGTCCATGAAGCAGAACCTGGATGCATTCAGGATGCATCACCATAAATCGCCATGAGAATCATGCGGCAGACAGGTTCCGAGACCGAACATATAGCCGACG
>DATDLO010000133.1:0-5654 GCA_036519215.1 Oxalicibacterium sp. | reverse complement strand
AAGCTGCTGGACGATACCGACGTCACGTTGTTCCAGGGACACGCAACAATCGTCGATGCGCATACGGTCGCCGTCGGCGAGCAACGCATCACGGCGCGCCACATCCTGATCGCCACCGGCGGGCGGCCGATGCGACCGGATGTGCCGGGCGGCGAACTGGGCATCGTCTCCGACGATTTCTTCCATCTGCCAGCGCTACCGCAGAACGCCATCGTCGTAGGTGGCGGTTACATCGCCGTCGAACTGGCTTCCATCCTCAACGGCCTCGGCAGCAAGGTCACGCTGGTGCATCGCAGCGCGCAACTGCTGCGCGGCATGGATGCCGATCTCGGCGTCTTTCTCGCGAAAGAGATGGAAAAGAAAGGCATCACCGTACGACTCGACATGCAGATCGCCTCGATCACCGCTCAAGGCGGGACGAATGATGAGAAGAAACGCGTCACGCTGAAGAACGGCGAAACCATCGATGCCGATTGCATCCTGTTCGCCACCGGTCGCCAGCCCAATGTCGAAGGCATGGGGCTGGACGAAGCCGGCGTGCAGCGCGACGAACGCGGCGCCGTCGTCGTCGATGCGGATTTTCGCACCAGCGTGCCGTCGATCTACGCGGTCGGCGACGTCATCGACCGCGTGGCGCTGACGCCGGTCGCGCTGGCCGAAGGCATGGTGGTGGCATCCGCACTGTTCGGCGACGGCAAGCGCGCGGTGTCCTACGACAACATCCCGACAGCCGTATTCAGCCATCCGAATGTCGGCACCGTGGGCCTGAGCGAAGATGAAGCGCGCCGCCGCCACGGCACGCTGCGCATCTACAAATCCGAATTCCGCGCGCTGAAAAGCACGATCAGCGGTTCGAGCGAACGCGTACTGATGAAGCTGGTGGTCGATGAAGCCAGCGACCGCGTGCTTGGCGTGCATCTGGTCGGTCCCGATGCCGGCGAGATCGTGCAGGGATTTGCCGTGGCGCTGAACAGCGGCGCGACCAAGGCGCAATTCGATGCCACGATCGGCGTGCACCCGACGCTGGCCGAGGAATTCGTCACGATGCGCACGCCGGTCTGAACATTGCCGCGCCGGCGACGCCGGTACAAAAACCTGCCGTGACAAGCCCGCTGAAGCGGGCTTTTTCCTTTCCGGCCACCGGCATCCCGCCTGTACAACCCAATGGCGCAATGTGCGATACCTAACGGAATTTCCGGACGAACGGTGCTACAACAGGCGATCTTGCAGAGAATCCCGCAAGCAATCGCGCGGGCGGCAACCCTATCGACCTTGCCAACGCGCCGACGGAACATGCGGCCGGAACGAATTATCCATCTCTCGAAGGAGCCCAGCATGAAAGTTCTTATCGCCGCACTGACAGGCACCGTTCTTCTCGCAGGCTGCGCCGGCATGACGGATTCGTCGCCGCCTATCGCGGTCGCCAACATGAAGCCAACGCAGGGCAACACGGCTGCCGGCACCGTCACCTTCGTCAAGCAGGGCGACCAGTTGCTGATGGATGCGCGCCTGACCGGCCTGCCGCCGGGACCGCACGGTTTCCACATCCACGAAAAAGGCGATTGCAGCGCACCGGATGGAAGCAGCGCCGGCGGCCACTTCAATCCGTCCGGCATGAAGCACGGCAGTCCGGCACAGGCGCAGCATCATGGCGGCGACCTCGGCAACATCATCGCGGATGCGAACGGTACGGCAGCGCTACGGCTCAATATTCCGATCAACGATATCAACGTGAGCAAGAACTCGCCGTCCAGCATTGTCGGCAAAGGGTTGATCGTGCACAGCGACCCGGACGATTACGTCACGCAGCCGACCGGCAATGCAGGCAAACGTCTGGCATGCGGTGTCATCACGCTGAAGTAGAAAATCTCGTCTCTCGCACAACGGTCGCGCATGCGGCCGTTTTTTATTCCAGGCCAGGAATGCAAATCAGAAACGCGACACGGCGAATGCACGTATCGAAGTCGCGGTGCGATAACAGGTGTGAAGATGATGCGCGAAGATCACGCATGCGAAGCAAGTCGCAAAGGAAATGGTACGAAAAATCAGGCGGGAAAATTACGGGTTGCGCAACAGCGCAACCCTGTCGTTCCGTCGGATGATGGCGGTATCGCACATCGTGCTTACCAATTGATAAGTTCGCGGCGCTCTTCCTGCGTCAGCGGCGTGGAAGCAAGTAATTCTGCGAACAACGATTTGAAATTTTTGCTGAAATCCAGGTAGAAAGCAACGATCGTCATGGTCATGATAGCCTCGCAAAATGATGCGCCGCACCTGCGGCACGATGGTCTGTCGGAAAGATCTTTCGAAGTTACACGGAGGACCGGTTTCATCCGGAATGCATCTTCAGGAAAATGCACTGACGATCGGCCCGCGTATCAGATAGAAGTGATTCGAGATTAGTTCAGCGCCGGCAGCGACCAAATCGTTACCTGTTGTTACACGAAATGTCCGGTGGAAAAATTCGCGAAATTTGTGTCTTAATTTCGAATCGCTTATGTCACAAAAATGGAGCTGGCGCATACGCACAAGACGATATGCATGACACACAAATCGATATGTTTTGAAGACGAACACGTGCAAAAAAACAGATGAAGAAACGAACGAGGAATTTGAACAAGGAAGAGTAAAAAATCTGAAGGGGCAGAAGAAAAGCGAAGAGGAAAAGCAACAAAAACGAAATGCAGATAAGCGGGAGGAAGAAAGCAGAAGCCCGGTTTTCACCGGCAGCCGCGCCGCCTGCAAAACGATGCAGGCAGGCGCGCGGCAAAAGAAAGAATTATTTCTTGAGGTGTCGCTTCTTCAGCATCTCGGTAAATTCGAGTGCCAGATAAAGCCCCGCGAAAATCCATAGCGGAAGCGCAAAGCAGTACAGCGCATAAAACAAGGCGTCCATCATAACCTCCGAAAGCGTGGTCACTGATCGTCAGGCAAGCCGTTGCAATTCAATAATGACGCGGCCCGATGCCGGCGTCAATATCGGGCGCCCCTCCCCGCGCTGCTACACCTTGGCAACACTCTTTCCGGATAAATCATTAGCCAGATGTGACGCTCCTAACACTAGCGATATCGGTCGATGATCTCGAACAGCTTGCGGCATGACGTAGCGACATATGGCTCGGGTGCCGTGGCAACGCCGAGCAAAAGGCCGGACAATGCCCAGGATGGCGTCGCGAACCATGCCGACAAAGGCGATGGCGCCATACCCATGGTTTTTGCTTCCCGAACGATCTGGACGTCGGGCGCGCCGTCGGGAAGCCTGAGAAGTACTGCCAGGCCGGCCTTGACCCATTCCGCATCGCGCATGCGTAACTGCTCGCATAGAGCATTACTCTGGGCGGAATACAGGCGCTTGAGCCGACGGACGCGCCGGGTATAGTGACCATCATGCATAAATCGCGCTGTAGCGAGTTGAATGACCGGTGATGGCGCGGGAGCAAGCGTTGCAGCCACTTCGGAAAACGCCGCCGCGAGCTCGATCGGCACCACAACGAATCCAAGCCGCAGCCCCGGGCTGATTGTCTTGCTGAAAGAGCCTATGTGGATCACCCGCTTCACCTCGTCTAAAGACGCCAGAGCAGGAGCCGGCCGGCCTTCTAGCTGTAGCTCGCTCAAGTAGTCGTCTTCGATGATCCAGGCGTCGTTCGAAGCCGCCCATTCAAGCAACTGAAGACGTCGCCTTAAAGACAGGGTCGAGCCCAATGGGGCTTGTTGACCAGGCGTCACCACGGCTAACGAAGCGTCTGCAGCATGCGCAATTCCGTAGTCGACGTTAAGACCTTCTGCGTCCACCGGTACCGGGACGATATTCAAACGAGCCAGCTCCAGCCCCTTTCGTGTAAGAAAGAAACCCGGTTCTTCCATCCAGACCTTCCCGCCGTCCAAACCTAGCACGCGCAGTGCAAGGCCCAGGCCGGAACTGTATCCCGAAGTAATGAAGACCTGCTCTGGAAAACAGTGGAAGTTTCTTGAGATGGAGAGACAGCCTGCAATCTCTCGGCGAAGTTCCAACTCTCCCCTCGGATCGGGATAGACCAGCGATGAAAAAGATCCCGTCTTCAACAAGTTGGAAGAGCGTGCGCGCGCGAACAACTTTTCCGGCAAACCTTGCATCGCCGGAATGCCGAGCTGAAAGATCGCCGGCCCAGCCATCATTTCCTGATAAGTCTTCATGAAAGCCCCGGGCTGCGGTGCTTCCGGTTGTGCTGCTGCGTGAGGCCGTGGTGCCACACGCGTCCCCCTTGCTCCGAATGTCTCGATCATCTGAGAGTCGAATAACCGTTCATACGCATTCTGAACTGTGCCTCGGGCCACACCAAGGTGCGCAGCCAGGTCCTGCCACGAAGGCAATCGTGTTCCAGGTGCGAGCAGACCTGACTCTATTGCCCGGCTGATGCTTCTAAAAATTTGTTCAGAGAGGGACAGTTTCGCTGTCCGATCGAGCTGAATCTGCAGGTTTGCATCCATATTCTTGGTACACACAAAAATGAGAAATCTTGGTTCTTTAATTCGTACCATCGATGGTACAGACTTCAACGCCAACCTGGAGAAAACAGCCATGAAAATTCGTCCGATTCTTGCCGCAGTTTGCGTGACAGTTACGATTTTCGTCTGTGCTGGCGCCTCGGCGCATGAACCCGGCGACATCGTGAAGCCGAATTTTGAACAAGCGATTCCCAATCTTCCCGGGAAGTCGCTCGTCGCTGTCGAAGTTGAATATCCGCCGGGTGGCGCCTCGGTCGCGCATGTGCACGCAAAGTCCGCTTTCATTTACGCATACGTGGTATCGGGCGCAATCGAATCAAAAGTGAACGATGGTGAGGTACGCGTGTATCGCGCCGGCGAAAGCTGGTCGGAACCGCCCGGCGCGAGCCATCCCATCAGCCGCAACGCGAGCAAAACTCAGCCTGCAAAGTTGCTGGCGATATTCGTCGTCGATACCGACGACAAAGAACTGACCACGCCGGTCAAGTAAGTACTTCCTCGCACCTCTCCCCTCCTTCACCACAGGAATAATCATGGCCAAAGACATAACCAAGAGCAATCCCGTCATCGAATGCATCCTGAGCCGTAGTTCGTCCAAGTATTACGACTCCGCCGCCAGGCTGAGCGACGAGCAAATCCATGAGCTCGTGCGAATCGGCACCGCGGCACCAACCTCCTTCCACATGCAGAATTGGCGGTTCATTGCCGTGCGTACGCCAGAAGCCAAAGCGCGGCTAAGTCCAATCGCCTGGAATCAACCGGCGATCACTGAAGCAGCCGTCACCTTTATCGTCTGCGGTCAATTGGCCGATTCCAGCGTCATACCGGAACGCTTGGCTCCTCTGGTTGAAGCAGGCGTCATGCCGGCAGCAATGGTGCCGGAATGGGAGAACCCTGCGCGCGCCCTATACATGGAGCACCCGCAACGTCAACGCGACGAGGCAGTGCGTACCGCCACCTTTGGTGCGGCAGCAATGATTTATACGGCTCGTTCGTGGGGTCTGGGTTCGACGCCAATGATCGGCTTCGATGCTGAAGCGGTACATCGTGAGTTCGAACTGACCAAGGATGAAGTGCCGGTCATGTTGCTATCCATAGGTGCAGAACGTCCGGGCAACTGGGCACAGAAGCCACGCCGTCCGGTAGCAGATGTATTGCATTTCGTCTAA
>DATDLO010000132.1:0-3287 GCA_036519215.1 Oxalicibacterium sp. | reverse complement strand
AGACAGACGGCTCTCGCCAACGCGCAGCCATCATCGCAACACTGAACGCGGCACGAACGAAATTCCGTGAAAACTTTTGTGGAACCCGCCATGATCCCATCCGATATCCTCGCCATCGCGAAACAACGCGCGCAAGAAAATCAGCTTCCCTATGCCGGCGCCATGACGCCGCAGGAAGCCTATGCGCTGCTGCAGGCCGATGCGAAGGTGAAATTGGTCGACGTGCGTACCAATGCCGAACGCGACTGGATCGGCCGCCCCGCCATCGCACCCGAGCAGCAAAGTGCCGTGCAATGGAATCTTTACCCTGGCGGCACGCCGAATCCGGAATTCCTGTCGCAACTGGGACAAGCGGCCGACAAGGAAGATACCGTGCTGTTCCTGTGCCGTAGCGGCGTGCGTTCGCGCCATGCGGCGAAACTGGCGACCGAAAACGGTTATGCGAACTGCTTCGATATCCTGGAAGGATTCGAGGGAGAAAAGGATGGCGAAGGCCATCGCAAGACCGTCAACGGCTGGTGCAAGGCCGGCCTGCCGTGGAACGGCGCCTGATTCAAAATAGAAGGCAAAAGGAAAGACCGATCAGGGCCGCGACGTCATTTGCGCCTCGCGTTCTCTTCCTCGATCAGCCGCGACACGCGCTTGCGCACCAGCCCGATACTGCTGCGCAGGCGATACAGCTCGTCGGCAAACGACAACGGAATCGAAATGTGATTGACCTTGTCGTCCAGTTCCTCCAGCCGGCGGAACTGCGCTGCATAAATTTCGGCACGCGATTCCGGCGGCGCCTCTTCCACAGTCTGCTCGATGACACGCAGTTCGCCATACCAGCGATAGACGCGCGAACGTACCTTCCAGACATATAACGGCGGCACCACGCGCGACAGCGGCAGAATCAACGCCAGCAATGCAACCAGAACCAGCCACATGCGCTCGAAGAAATTCGCGACCCAGAACGGCAGATAACGCTGCAGCAGCGGCGGACCGTCGCGATACAACTTGATCGCCGCCGGCACGACGGGAATATCCGCATAGTCCGCATTCGGAAATTCGCCGCGCTTGCGGAACCAGCCCGCACTGCCGTGGATGTTCACGGCCGCCTGTGCAAACAGATTGATCAATGCCGGATGCAGGTCTCCGCGCGCCACCAGCGTGGTCGTCAGCGCAATCAAATGCACATCGCGCGGCGGCTGATCGCGTCCCAGATCGACGATACCGCGCGGCAGCGTCACGTGCGACAGATAGGGAATGCGCCGCGAATAGGCTTCCGCCTGATAGAAATCGAACAGATCGATCTTCGATGTGCGCAATAACTTCTGGATCAATGCGCTATTGGGCGCAGAACTGAACACTGCGGCATCGATACGGCCGGCCAGCAGCGCATCGACTGCCGGCTTGTCGTCCAGCGTACTGATGCGCACACTGTCTTCCTTCACGCCATTGACCTTCAGCAGATCGCGGAACAGTTTCGGAATGCCGCTGCCTTCTGCACCGACGTTGACGCGCAAACCCTTCAACTGCGTCAGCCGCTGCAGATCCAGCCCTTCACGATAGAACAGCCAGACCGGCTCGGAAAACAGGTTGCCAAGAGAAACCAGCCCGTATTCCTCCGCATCTTCCTGCTGCGCCGAACCGCCTTGCACGAAGGCGATGTCGACATCTGCCTCATCGTCCTTCAGGCGCTGCAGATTCTCCAGTGCACCTTGCGACGGTTTCAGCGTGACCTTGATGCCGAACTTGTCCAGCGCTGCCGCATATTGCCTGCCGAACGAGGCGTAAGCGCTGTTTTCCTGCCCGGTCGAAATCGTCACTTCCTTCGGCGGGAACGGGTTGACCAGCTTGTAGGCGAAATAACCGAGGACGACGATCAGTACCGTCAACGGCCCGATCGTGATCAACAAATCGCGCAGGGAAAAGCTGGTGAACTTGAATTTCTTCGGCATGCACGTCTCCATCGGCAACAACAATACGATCGCTCGCATGATGTTGCATGATTTGCATGCCTGTCAATGCGCGGCGCACAAGCCGCGCGTTGATCGGCAAGGATCAGTAAAGACCGGGGAAGGATAGTCTGCGGATCAATCCAGCTTGGCAGCGTGCTCGCGCGTTTCGTGGAAAACGATATCCGGCCAGCGTTCCTGCGTCAGCCGCAGATTGACGCCCGAACTCGCCAGATAGGCGAGGTTGCCCGCCGCATCGTGCGCGAGATTGTGGCCGGCCGACGATTTCTCGAATTCGGCCAGCTTCTTCTTGTCATCGCAGGAAATCCAGCGCGCGGTGCTGATGCTGGTGCCCTCGAACACCGCATCGACGCCGTACTCGTTCATCAAACGGCTTGCGACCACCTCGAACTGCAGCACGCCGACGCCGCCCAGCACCATGTCGCTGCTGTTGACCGGTTTGAAGACTTGGATCGCACCTTCTTCGCCCAGTTGCTGCAAGCCCTTCTGCAACTGCTTGATCTTCAGCGGATTGCGCAGGCGCACCGAACGGAAGAACTCCGGCGCAAAGTACGGAATGCCGGTGAACTGCAGCGGTTCGCCTTCAGAGAAGCTGTCGCCGATCTGCATGTTGCCGTGGTTGGGCAAACCGATGATGTCGCCCGCATACGCTTCCTCGACCTGCTCGCGGCTGGATGCCATGAAGGTCACCACGCTGGAGACCTTGATCTCGCGATTCAGGCGCAGATGCTTGACCTTCATGCCGCGCTCGAAGCGCCCCGAACAGACGCGCAGGAAAGCAATGCGGTCGCGATGCGCCGGGTCCATATTGGCCTGGATCTTGAAGACGAAACCGGAAAACGGCGTCTCGGTCGGTCGCACGGCGCGCACGGTTGCATCGCGCTCGCGCGGCGGCTGCGCCCAGTCGAGCAGCGCATTGAGGATTTCACGCACACCGAAGTTGTTGATCGCGGAACCGAAGAACACCGGCGTACGCGTTCCCGCCAGGAAGGCATCGAGATCGAAGGGATGCGACGCACCATGCACCAGCTCCACTTCCATCTTCAACTGCTCGATTTCGAGCGGAAACATCTCGGCCAGCTTCGGATTGTCGATGCCCTTGACGATCTCGAAAGTCTGGTCGGCCTTCTCGCTGCCGGGCGCGAACAGCATGATCTCGTCACGCAACAGGTGATAGACGCCGCGGAAATTCTTGCCCATGCCGATCGGCCAGGTCACCGGCGCGCACTCGATCTTCAGCACCGACTCCACTTCGTCCAGCAGTTCCAGCGGATCGCGCGTCTCGCGGTCCAGCTTGTTCATGAAGGTGACGATCGGCGTGTTGCG
>DATDLO010000131.1:0-2780 GCA_036519215.1 Oxalicibacterium sp. | reverse complement strand
GTCTCGCACCACACTTCATCAACGATGCCAGTGCCCGTGTCCACGGCCGCCGCCCCAATATCCGCGTCCGTAATAACGCGGATAGTAGCGCGGACCGTAATAGCCGCGATTTGAGTAACTGAGGCCGAAATTCACCGTCGGTGCAACGTAAACCGGCGTGGCATAAGTCGTCTGGCCATAGTAGCCATCATCGTATGGCACGACGGCACAGCCGCCGAGTGCAGCAGCGGCAAGCAGCGGGAGCATCAAACGCTTGCACTTCCCACGTAACTTCAGGTTATTCATCTTGCAGCCTTTCCTCGTGCATCCAGTCGTTATCAAGTCCGGATGCCGAAACAATGCGCGGCAGCTCAGGGCTTCCGCGCATGGAATCAACGACGGTAATAATCGCGTCCGTGACGCACATATTCGACGCGACGCACATCACGGTAGTAACCGGGACGAGCATAGACCGGAGCCGGCCGTGCATACACAGGCGCGCGATAACGCGCATTGGAATAGCGACGACCATCGTAATGGCGATCGCGGCGATCATGGTCGGAAACGCTGGCACCAACCACGGCGCCCAGTACGCCACCGATCACGGCACCGTTCTGTCCGCCGACCACATTGCCGACGACTGCACCAGCCACTGCGCCGAGCGCCGTGTTGACGCCGCGGTTGTCTGCCAGTGCATTGGTGGAAACTGCAGCGGCAGCCAGCAGTACGGCACCTATCCATTTCCTGTTCAACATGATCGACTCCTCTCTCACCTTTGCGATGAACCGGATCGGCTCATCAATCGCATCGGCATGGAATCACTATATAGACGCCGTATTCAAAATCCATGAGGGAAATAGACTTTTACAATTGTAAAGATCCGTGAAGCGCATCGTTGCCTGACTGGCATGCCTGTCTGTCATTGCCTCATCGTCATGCAATGACAGGAAAGCGTATTGCACAAAGTGCACGATGCAAACCTGTTCGCACGAAATCCGCACGCAAAAAAAAGCCGCAACATATGTTGCGGCTTTCTTATCTGTGCTCCCGATCAAAGATTGGCTTCGGAAACGATGCGCCACTGGGCGCCTTCCCTGACCCAGTATTGGCGCTTGTGCGTAACGTGCCGGCCTTTGCCGATCACAGCATCCTGCGTAAAGGAAGCGACGATCATTTCCTTCTGGTCCTTCGGTTCCGGATAACGGAACAGGGTGACATCACGCAATTCCACCTTGATGCGGCGCGCACCGAAGTTGGCCTGTTTCAGTTTTTCCATCCAGTCGTTCAAATCCTGCCCGCGCATCGCCTTGAAGTTGCGCGAATAGTGGCGGCGCAGGCGCTCGGGGTCCGTGCTTTCCAGATCTTCACGCCACGATTCCAGCATCTTGTTGGCGCTCTGGCGATCGGTTTCCCATTTTTCGCGCGTGACGAATTTCACGTCGTCGCTGATGATGACCGGCGTGGTGCCGATCTGTACCGCTTCCGACAATTCGGTCAGATCCGGATTCGGCAGCACCACGCATCCATCGGAAGACAGCGGTGGACGGCTGTAACTGTCCGGCGGCGTGCCGTGCAGCCAGATGCCGGAACCGCCACGGCCATTAGCCTTGTCCCACTCGTTCGGATAGTTGATCGGCAATGCGCCCGGTCCGTAGAACGCCGGCAGGCGCGCGCCCGGCAGACGCGAGGTGATGTAGTAGACGCCGAGCGGTGTCTTCTGGTCGCCTTCCTTGAACTTGTTCACGCCGAGCTTGCCCTGACTGACGTAATAATCGCTGACCAGCTTGAAATGCCCTTTCACACGCTCATAGACATACATGCGGGAACGCTTGGCATCGACCAGCAGCACATTCTTCTGGTCGTCGCGCATCTGCAGGATGGGACGCGGGATGAGATTGGGATCAGGCCGTTCGCGCAACGACTTCAGACGTACGATGGCTTCGGCGCGCAGATTGGCCAGTTGATCGGCAGGCGCATTCGCCGCGGCACCGAAAGTCTTGATCGGTTGCGTATGCAACAGCAACAGATCGCCGCGCACCAGCTGGCCGAGACGGAAATTCGGATAGGCGGCGACCAGCGCATCGACCTTGGCCTGCGCATCGCGCAAACGATTTTCCGACAGCGCCTTGTAGACGTCGATCAGCATTACTTCCGGATCCAGCCGCGCCGGCACACCCGGCTTGGTGCCGCTGGCCAACGCCATTCCAGGCGACAGTGCAGCAACGGCGATCAGCAGGCCCGATGCAACTGCGCCTGTCCGATATCCGATCGTGCGTACAGCCGACCGCCAATTACCATTGAATCCTGCCATCAGTTACTCGCGCGCTCCTGCTTGATCAACCACTTACCGTCCTGCTTGACCAGCGTAAGCATCTTGCGGCTATCCGCATGGAAAGTGTCCGAATCGTAGATCTGACGGAATTTCACCGTCGCCGTATTGCCGCTCACGCTGACCTGCGGCGATTCGATCTTCACGCTGATGTGCTTCTTGTCTTCGATGCGTGCACGGCGCTCGGTCGCCCAGTCCTTGCGCGATTGTCCGGCCGGCAATGTGAAATCGTTCGAATAGGCGTTCAGATAGCCTTTCACGTCACGCTCGCTCCACTGCCTGGCCCAGTGGGTGACGGCGGCCAATACTTCGGCACGTTCCGCGTCGGCCTTGGCCTTTGCCTCGCGCTTGGCTTCGGCTTCGCGACGTTTCTGCTCAATCTTCGGATCAGGCTTGGGCTCGGCTTGCGGTTTCGGTTCAGGCTTTGGTGCTTCCGGCTTCGGCTCCGGTTTCGGTTCCGGCTTGGGTTCAG
>DATDLO010000130.1:0-4845 GCA_036519215.1 Oxalicibacterium sp. | reverse complement strand
ATCCGCAACCAGCCATCTGGCGCAGGCGGCGATACAGCTCGACGAGTATTTCGCGGGGGAGCGCACTGAGTTCGATGTGCCGCTCGATCTGTCCGGCACGGCATTCCAGCGCGACGTCTGGCAGGCGCTGGCCGATATTCCATTCGGTTGCCGCATCAGCTACGCGCAGCATGCGCAGAAGCTCGGCAAGCCCAAGGCCTTGCGCGCGGTGGGTGCTGCAATCGGCCGCAATCCGGTATCGATCATCGTGCCATGCCACCGCGTGCTCGGTTCTTCCGGCGCGGTGACGGGTTATGCAGGTGGACTGGAACGCAAACGCTTCCTGCTGGGACTGGAAGGCATGCCGCTGCCGTGAATGTTCAGGCTTCGGCCAGCGTGCCGAGCAGCATGAACAGGAAGGGGCCGACAGCGTAAAACGCCAGCCGCCCGGCTGCCGGCCAGGAGGCGGCGAACGCAGGGCGATTGAGGCGGATGAACAGGACGAGAAGCAGAATCGGCCATGCGATGAAAATGCCGATGGCTTTGCCGGTTTGCCAGCCGAACGGCGGTGCCATGCCGAACGCGCCGAACAGCAGCGCACAGCCCAGGTAGACAACGATTGCCAGCAGCAGGACGATGCCTTGCGGTGTGCGGAGCAGTTTTTCCATGAAGAAGCGCATGCGCGGTCAGCCGACGATGTGGATGGAAGGCGCGCGACCTGTGTGTGGTCGCGCGCCGTTTATGTCATCTATGCTGCCTTGGAAGTCTTTTTGGCAGCGGCTTTCTTGGCAGGCGCTTTTTTTACAGCTTTCTTTGCGGCTTTTTTTGCTGCAGTTTTCTTGGCCGGTGCGGCATCGGCCGAATCGGCTACCTCGTTGGTCGTTCCTGCCTTGTCCGCTTCCGCTGCAGCTTTTCCTTTCGCCGGCGCCTTTTCCTTGCGCGGTTCGAACTCGAAGCTGACCTTGCCGTCCTTGCCCTTGACCAGATAGGCCTTGAACGCGCGGCGCGTGCGTTGCGAAACGAAGCCTGGCAGCAGATCGGTCCGGCCGTCGTTCAGCAGCTTGCGCATCTGTTCCGGCAGGATTTCCTGCTGCAGGATGATGCGCCCGCTGCGGAAGTCGCAGGTCTTGGGTTTGGCGACCGAGTTTTCGCAGATGTAGGACAGCGGCTGCTCGTAGACATTGCCGCTGCATTTCGGGCATGGACCGACCGGCGTCTGTCCGCTGAAATCCACCGGTTCGGCGTTTTCGTCGTCGTTGCTCTGGCCGAAATCGAATTCAAGTTTGTAATTCTTGATTTCCTCGTCGCGCACGATCTTCAACACGGCGGCGAACGGACGGCCCATTTTCGAGCGGAAGCCTTGCAACGGGCCGATGGTGCGGTTTGTCAGCAGTTCTTCGACTTCGGCGACTTCGAACTGGCGACTGCCTGGCGTCTTGCTCATCGAGAATTCGCACTTGGTGCAGGCGAAGCGGCGATAGTTTTCCTTCACCACGCCGCCGCAGTTCGGACACGGCGTCGTCAGCGTCGCATAGTCGCCGGGGATGGTGTCGTTGTCGTATTCCTTCGCGCGCTTGACGATGATCTGCGTCATCTGCGCGATCTCGCGCATGAATTCCTCGCGGCTGATGTTGCCGCGTTCGATCTGCGCTAGCTTGTATTCCCATTCGCCGGTCAGTTCCGGCTCGGTCAGTTCGTCGACGCCGAGACCGTGCAGCAGCGTCATCAACTGGAATGCCTTGGCCGTCGGAATCAGTTCGCGGCCTTCGCGCAGCAGATATTTTTCCGTCAGCAGGCCTTCGATGATGGCCGCGCGCGTGGCCGGTGTGCCGAGGCCCTTGCCGGCCATTGCATCGCGCAATTCCTCGTCGTCAACCAGTTTGCCGGCGCCTTCCATGGCCGACAGCAGCGTGGCTTCCGAATAGCGTGCCGGCGGTTTGGTGACGAGACCGTTGGCGACCACCGATTCGGTCTGCACTTTTTCATCCTTGGCGACCGGCACCAGGTTGCCGCTGTTTTCGCCATCCTTCTCTTCGTCGACTTCCTTGCCGTAGACGGCCAGCCAGCCCGGGTTGGTCAGCACCTTGCCTTCGGTCTTGAACTTGTGGCCGGAGACTTCGGTGAAACGCGTCGTCACCTGGAATTCGGCGGCCGGGAAGAAGATCGCCATGAAGCGGCGCGTGACGAGGTCGTACAGCTTCTGTTCCGGCTCGGACAGATTCTTCGGTGCCTGCGTGGTCGGGATGATCGCAAAGTGATCGCTGATCTTCGTGTTGTCGAAGATGCGCTTGTTCGGCTTGACCCACTTGCTGTTCGTGATCTGCTTGGCGAACTGGTGGTAGTTGTTGTTCTCGGCCAGTACGTCCAGCGTTTCCATCACGGTCGGCAGATAGTCTTCCGGCAGGTGGCGCGAATCGGTACGCGGATAGGTCAGCACCTTGTGCTTTTCGTACAGCGCCTGCGCGAGACCGAGCGTATTTTTGGCCGAGAAGCCGAAGCGTGCATTGGCTTCGCGCTGCAGGCTGGTGAGGTCGAACAGTGCGGGCGCCATCGACGTCGTCGGTTTCGATTCCTCGGTTACGATACCGATCTTGCCGCGGCAGGCGGCAACGATGGATTCGGCGGCGGCCTTGCTCCACAGGCGTTCGGCGCGTTTTTCCGGATCGGCCTCGTCCTTCTTGAATTTCGTATCCAGCCAGCGGCCCTGGTAGATGCCGGCGGCGCAGACGAATTCGGCGCGCACTTCCCAGTAGTCGCGCGGCACAAATTTCTTGATCTTCTCTTCGCGCTCGACAACGATCGACAGCGTCGGCGTCTGCACACGGCCTACCGTCGTCAGGTAGAAGCCGCCTTCCTTCGAGTTGAACGCGGTCATCGCGCGCGTGCCGTTGATGCCGATCAGCCAGTCGGCTTCGCTGCGGCTGCGTGCGGCGTCGGCCAGCGGCAGCATTTCCTGGTCGTCGCGCAGGTTCTTGAAGGCTTCGCGGATCGCGCCTGGCGTCATCGATTGCAGCCACAGGCGCTTGACCGGCTGCTTGGCTTTTGCGTATTGCGCGATCAGACGGAAGATCAGTTCACCTTCGCGGCCCGCGTCGCATGCGTTGATCAGCGTCGTGACATCCTTGCGCTTGATTAACTTGTTCAGCACCTTCAGGCGCGATTCTGTCTTGGCGATCGGATTCAGCGCGAAGTGCGGCGGAATCATCGGCAGGTGCGTGAAGGTCCATTTGCCGCGTTTGACGTCGTATTCCTCCGGTACTGCGATTTCGACCAGATGACCGACTGCCGACGACAGCACGTATTCGTCGGATTCGAAGTACTCATCGTGCTTGGTGAAGCCGCCGAGCGTCTTCGCGATGTCGTTCGCGACGGATGGCTTCTCGGCAATGATGAGGGATTTTGTCATGTTGAAATGGTCTCGAAAGAAATGCCGGATAGCGCCCCGGCGGCGGACGACCTGCGAACTTGCAGGCAGCGCAGCGCTTTTTCAAGCACAGCACTGCCTAATATATATAGTTGCCCGGCTGTCAAGCGAGCCAATGATAAGCGGGTTGCGACGAAAATCGCAAGCGGAGCAAGAGGTGTCGGTGCAGATGCCGGCAGGATGTTGCCGAAGAAGCATGTCCGGCCGGTCGACCGGACATGCGGGAAAGGGGAGACAAGGGGTTTCAGTGCAGCAGGCGCGGTTCGGCTTCGTCTTCGTCGATGAAAAGTTCGTCGAAGATCAGGCTGTCGGGCTCCTTGCCCTGGCTCCACAGCACCATCAGCACGATGACTTTCAGTTTATCCAGCGAAATCGGCGATTCGCCGACGGCCAGCGCGCGTTCGATGACGATCTCGCGCTGGACCGCATCGATCAGCTTGGCCGATTCGAGGAACTGGATGAAGCCGATGGCCGGTGTGCCGATGACGTCCATTTCGCGGTCCGCATAGATGCGGAAGCCGAACGAAAAGGCCGTCTGGTGCGGCGTGGCATCGAAGAACTCGTGGTTTGATTCCGCCAGATCTGTCAGCCAGCCGAGTGCCTTGGCAATTTCTTCTTCCTCGAAGCCGATGGCGGACAGTTTCTTCGTCAGCGCTTCGGAATCGGGGCAGGCGTCGGGGCGGTAATAGGTTTCGTACAGATAGACTAGAACGTCGAACATGGCGTCACCGTAGCGCTAGGGTTGAGACGGCACCCTGGGATGCCATCGGGATCGGATGCGTTTGAATCACGCTCTTCAACGAACAGATACAAAGAGGGTGGTACGACAGCGGCAGATCAAAGACAGCGCTTACTGGAATCTAGGATACCCGAAATTCCCGGATGTCGACAGCGACGGAAATATTTTGTTGCAGTCGCGCGATGTCCGAGTGGAAAGGTCGTTGCCGTGCAATCAAGGAAAGATGGCGGCCTGGCATCGAACGATGTCTGCACGACAAGAGCCGGAAAAGTCAGGAAGGCTCGGGAAAAAATCAGGAAGAAAAATCAGAGGCAGAAAATTGGATGCCGGAAAATCATGCGACGCGCCGGTACATGCCTCCCGGCAGCATTTCTGCTGCGCCGGCCAGTTCCAGCGACAGCAGGTGCGACTGGATGGCGGCGATGTCGAGACCGCAGCGCACGGCCAGCGTATCAGCATCGACGGGATCGAAACCCATTGTGTGCAACAGCTGCGCACAGTCGTCGTCGAACGTGGATACGGATGTGTCATCTGTCGTCGCGGCATGCGATGCGGCAGGCAGGTGACGCAATTCTTCCAGCACATCCTGGGCGGATTCCACCAGCTTCGCACCCTGCTTGATCAGCTGATGGCAGCCCTTGGAAAGCGGCGAATGGATAGAGCCGGGAATGGCAAATACATCGCGTCCCTGTTCGGCCGCCAT
>DATDLO010000129.1:0-7124 GCA_036519215.1 Oxalicibacterium sp. | reverse complement strand
TGTACGAAATCAAGTTCGACGGTTATCGCATCGTCGCCCGCATCGACGGCAGCGACGTGCGGCTGATCACGCGTAACGGCAACGACTGGACCGACAAGTTGCCGACGCTGGCAGCCGAACTGCGCAAGCTGAGGCTGAAACCGTGCTGGCTGGATGGTGAGATCGTCGTCGCCGACGAAAACGGCGTGCCGAATTTCCAGATGTTGCAGAACGCCTTCGATACGGCAAAGACGCAACAGATCGCCTACTACGTCTTCGATCTGCCCTTTCACGATGGCCTCGATCTGCGCAAGGCTGCGCTGCAGGACCGACGCACGCTGTTGCGGCAGATACTGGCGAAGAAATCGTCGGACTTTGTCCGGTACAGCGATACCTTCGACGTGCCGGCGAGCGAGATCGTCGCCTCGGCCTGTCAATTGGGACTGGAAGGCGTGATCGGCAAACGCCGCGATTCGCACTACGTTGCGCGCCGCTCTTCCGACTGGATCAAGCTGAAATGCGGCCGTCGCCAGGAATTCGTCATCGGCGGTTATACCGATCCACAAGGCACGCGCAAAGGTTTCGGTTCGCTGCTGCTCGGCGTATATGACGACAAAGGCCATCTGCGCTATGCCGGCAATGTCGGCAGCGGCTTCAGCGATAAATCGCTGCGAGACCTGAAGGACAAGCTCGACACGCTCGCCACAGATAAAGGTCCTTTCACCGGCGGCACCGGCCTGCGCACCAGGGCGCACTGGATCAAGCCGAAGCTGGTCGCCGAGATTGCGTTCAGCGAATGGACCAATGGCGGCCATGTGCGGCAAGCCGTTTTCCACGGGCTGCGTACCGACAAGAAAGCCGAAGCTATCGTGCACGAAGAGCCGGCCGCCGTCGGCAGGATCGCCAGGAGCGCTTCGTCCGGAAAAGGCGGAAGCACGAAAGGCACATCGCAAGATCCATCGAAAAGTGCATCGAACGGCAAACGCGCATCGCAGCCCGACGACGCCATGCATGGCACGCTACCAGCCGGCTTAAAGGTTACGCATCCCGATCGTGTCATCGATCCTTCGACCGATATCAGGAAGATCGACCTGATCCGCTACTACGCGCTGGTCGCGCCGCTGATGATGCCGCACCTGAAGGGCCGCCCCACTTCACTGGTGCGCGCGCCGGACGGCATTGAGAGCCAGTTGTTTTTCCAAAAGCACATGGACGAGCCGATGGACGGTACGCGGCTGCTCGATCCGGCGCTCGATCCCGGTCATGCGTCGCTGATCGAGATCACCACTCCGCTCGGCCTGATGACCGCCGCGCAGTGGAACGTCATCGAATTCCATACATGGAACGGCGTGAAAACCGCGATCGGCAAGCCCGACCGCATGACCTTCGATCTCGATCCAGGCGAAGGCGTGGCGTGGCCAGCCATGCTGGAAGCGACGCTGCTGATGCGTTCCTTCCTCGAACAGCTGGGCCTCATCTCCTTCGTCAAGACCAGCGGCGGCAAGGGCATGCACGTCATCGTGCCGCTGAAGAAGCGCTACGACTGGGACACCGTCAAGGATTTTTCGAAGGCCATCGTTGAACATGTGGCGCAGACGCTGCCGATGCGCTTCGTCGCCAAGAGCGGGCCGAAGAACCGCGTCGGCAAGATTTTCATCGACTACCTGCGCAACGGCTTCGGTGCGACCACCGTCGCCGCGTGGTCGGTGCGCGCACGGCCGGGCCTCGGCGTATCGGTACCGGTCGGCTGGGACGAAGTGGAAAAACTGCACGGCAGCGCGCAATGGCATGTCGCCAACATCCATACGCGGCTGGACCGGGGCAACGCGCCGTGGGACGGCTACGACGGCGCCGCGCAGAACATCACGGCGGCGATGAAGAGGCTGGACTTCATACCGGACAAGAAGAAATAGCCGATGCCAGAAGGTCCATCGCTTTTCCTGCTGAAAGAAGAAACTGCCGCGTTCGCCGGACAGACCATCGTGCATGCCAGCGGACTGGCCAAGATCGACATGGACAAGCTCACCGGCCAGCGCGTGCTGGCCTTGCGCACCTGGGGCAAGCACTTCCTGATCCAGCTGCCGGCACTGACGGTGCGCATCCACCTGCTGATGTTCGGCAGCTATTGCATCAATTCGCGCAAGGACAGAAATCCCAGTCTGTCGCTACAGTTCGACAATGGCGAACTCAACTTCTATACGAGCTCGGTGCGCGTCATCGAAGGCGATCTCGATACGCAGTACGACTGGAGCGCCGACGTATTGTCCGACCTGTGGAATCCGGCAGCCGCGCGCCGCAAGCTGCGCGCTTCGCCGGACATGTTGGTCTGCGACGCGCTGCTCGACCAGCAGATATTTTCCGGTGTCGGCAATATCATCAAGAACGAAGTGCTGTTTCGTATCCGTCTGCATCCGCTCTCGTCCGTCGGTGCGTTATCGGACCGCAAGCTGCGCGAACTGGTCGAGCAGGCGCGTGTATACAGTTTCGATTTCCTGCGCTGGAAACGTGCCTTCGAACTGAAGAAGCACTGGCTCGCACATACGAAACACACCTGCCCGCGCTGCAACATCCCCTTCCACAAGGGCAAGCTGGGCAGAACGAACCGGCGCAGCTTCTGGTGCGAACGCTGCCAGAAGCGCTACGGACAGACAACGCTCGATCTCGACGACACGTCACAACCGCAACGGCTGCGACGGACGAAAACGCTATAATCCTGCACCGCCATTCGTCTGAACATCTCACCCTACTCCCGCATGAAAGTCATCTTCGTCCTGCACAGCCACAAGGCCGGTGGCGCCGAACGCCATCTGCTGCAACTGATGCAGGGGCTGGCAGGAAAAGGCGTCGAATGCATCTATGCCGGCCCGCTGCAGGGATGGCTGGGCGAACAACTGCAAAAGAACGGCTTTCGCTGCGAGCAGATTTCCTTCACCGGTTTTTACGATCTGGCATCGCTGATCAAGCTGGTGCGCCTGATCCGGCGCGAGAAGGCCGATCTGGTCCACGGTCACCTGACACGCGGCGCCTACTACGCCGGCTGGGCAGCCAGATTCGCCGGCGTGCCCAACGTCGCCACCGCGCATTCGACCAATGCCGGAAAATGGTTCGGCCGCGCCACGCGCATCATCGCCGTCTCCGACGCGGTGGCGCGCTTCCTCGTTTCCTGCGGCTATCCGCAACAGAAAATCCGTACCGTCCATCACGGTGTGCCCGACTATGCCGCACTGCCGCGCACGCCGCGCGACGCAATGCGCGCCGAACTCGGCCTCGAGGACGCGCCGGCCTTGGCAATGGTCGCCCGCTTCATGCATGCGAAAGGACAGGACATCGCATTGCGCGCAGTGGCGCAACTGACGGACCGCCGCTGGACGCTGGTACTGGCCGGTTCGCTGGATACGGCATTTGCAAAAGAAGTGCAGGCATTGGCAATCGAACTCGGCATCGCCGAACGCATCCGCTTCACTGGCCATCGCGACGACGTCAACAATATCTACGGCTGCGCCGACATGCTGCTGGCGCCGTCGCGCCGCGAGGCGCTGTCGCTGACGCTGCTGGAAGCGGCTGCCTTCGGACTGCCTATCGTCGCCGCCGATGTCGGTGGCATCGGCGAAGCGGTAGCCGACGGCGAAACGGGCCTGCTGGCACCGCCCGAGAATCCAGCCGCACTGGCGCAGGCAATTGCGACTTTGCTGGATAATGCAGACTTGCGCATGCAAATGGGCCAGGCTGGACGCCGTCGCTATGAAGCACTGTTCGCGCTGGATAGCATGACGCACGGCACGCTGGCGGTCTACGAAGAAACCGTCGAAGCCGGCAGGAGAACGCATTGAACCGTATCCAGATCCTGATGTATCACCAGGTCGGCGATTTTCCCGCGATGGATACGCATCGCGCGACCTATTGCGATCATCGACGCTTCGCCGTGCAGATGGGCTATCTGAAGACTTTCGGCTACAACGTGCTGAGCATGAACGACGTGCTGCAATGCGTACGCGGTGACAAGCCGATTCCGCCGCGCGCTGTCGCCATCACCTTCGACGACGCCTACGAGAATTTCTACGAATATGCACTGCCCATCTTGCAGCGCCACGGCTTCCCTGCCACCGTCTACGCGATTGCCGGCATGCTCGGCGGCTCGGCCGACTGGCTGATCGCCGATGGTCACGATGCGCCGCCGCTGATGAGCGCCGCCCGCCTGCGTGAATTGTTGTCGCACGGCATTGAAGTCGGCTCGCATTCGTTCAATCACATCCGCTTGGGCGAACAGCCTGCCGAACTCGCATTCAACGAAGCATTGAAATCCAGGTCGGCGCTGGAAGATGCCCTCGGCCGCCCGGTCGACCATTTCTGTTACCCCTATGGCAGCCACAACCTGCAGACTGTCGAAGCTGTCGCGGAAGCTGGCTACAAGACCGCTGTCACTTGTGAACGCGCGCCGGCCACGATCGGTGACGATCCGCTGACGTTGCCGCGTAAGGCCGTCGCCTGGGGCGATTCGCTGGTCGGGGTCTGGTGGAAGATGCACATGAAAAATGTGCCGAAACGTCCGCTGATCCGGCGTTGATTCGATTCGCGGCTTAACGTTTCCGTTTAACCGTTTCTTTATGCGTTCCCACTTGCTTGGTTATACGATTGGCAACGCGCGGCATTCGTGATGTAATGCCTCGCATGTTTCCCAGCGCTGTCCCGTTGTCCAACCATCGATAAGGAGCCTCGCCATGAAGAAACTGTTAGGTGCCGTACTGCTGCTGATGCCGATCGCCTTCCATCCGGCTCTGGCCGAAACGGCACAGCAGAACAAGATGAAGTCCTGCAACGTCAAGGCCGGCAGCAAGAAAGGCGACGAGCGCAAGGCATTCATGAAGGAATGCCTGAGCAAGGACAGCACCGACCAAGGCAGCGCCGCACAGCAAGCGCAGCGCGAGAAGATGAAGACCTGCAATGCGTCGGCCAGCGACAAGAAAGGCGACGAACGCAAGGCGTTCATGAAGGAATGCCTGTCGAAACACTGACAAACATCCGCAAAAAAAGCCCGCTTGAAGCGGGCTTTTTTATTACTCCGTTCTTTTACTCCGATCTATTGCACCGATCTATTGCGCCGATTGACGACGCCACGATCACCATTCTTGCGGCAATTACGGCATTACTGCGTTGCTGCGACTGGCGGAAGTTTTGCATCAGCGCCCTGCTTCTGCGGCGCATCCCAGCCACCGCCCAGTGCACGAATCAAGCCGACCGATGCAACGGCACGCTGCCCCTGGCTGCGCACCAGAGCACGCTCCGAAGCAAGCCGTGAACGCTGTGCATCGATGACTTCGAAATAGCTGGCCGAACCATAGTGGTAGCGCGAATCCGCCAGCTTGTTCGCAAGTTTCGCCGAATCGATCGCCTGCTCCTGGAACACCATCTGGCGATCCAGCGTGCGCAAGGCACTCAGGTTGTCTTCGACATCGCGGAAGCCGACCAGCACCTGCTGGCGATAATTCGCGACCGATGCTTCATAGCCTGCATCTGCCCGTGCAAGGTTGGAACGATTGCGGCCACCGTCGAAGATCGGCAGGTTCAGGATCGTGCCGGTCAACGGTCCAAGTATCCAGCTGCGGCTGGACCACTTGAACAGGTCGCGCAATTCGTCCGACGCATAGCCGCCGGCACCGGTCAGCACCAGCGACGGAAAGAATGCAGCCTTCGCCGCACCAATGCGCGAACTGGCGGCCGCCATCCGGCGTTGCGCCTGTGCGATATCGGGACGGCGTTCCAGCAAATCGGACGGCAAGCCGGCCGGCACCGTCACCAGCGGCGCTTTCAACGGTGCTACCACCAACGTGAATTGTGCTGGAGCCTGCCCCAGCAACACGGCCAGCGCATGATCGCGCTGCGCACGTTCGCGACGCACGCCTTCCAGCTCCGCGCTGGTCGTCGCCCATTCGGTGCGTGCCTGTGCGACATCCAGTTCGCTGGTATCGCCGGCATCGAAACGATGTTTGGCGAGGTCCAGTGCTTCCTGGCGCAGTTCAACGGTTTTCTGCAGCACATCGGTTTCCGAATCCAGCGCGCGGATCGTGAAGTATTGCTGTGCGACGTCGGCCTGCAATGCCAGCAGCACGGAACGGTACGCCGCTTCCTGTGCCTGTGCATCGAGTGCCGCAGCGCGGCTCGCATCCGACAAACGTCCGAACAGATCGACTTCATACGAGAAGTCCAGCTGTGCACGGTATTCGGTCGAGGCGCTCTGCTCATTGCCGATTCGCGTCGGACCGAAGCCGGCGCCGAGCTGGAAACCGCGGTCTGCATCGACGACGCCGGCAATCGCACGCGCTTCCTTCACGTTGGCCAGTGCGATCGCCAGATTCGGATTCGATTGCGTGGCTTCGACGATCAGTTTGCTCAGATCGTCATCGCCGTACACCTTCCACCATTGGCCGCGATCCTGATTGTCGGCCGGCTTCGCGACTTGCCATGCGCCATCCAGCGACTCGGCTTTTTCACGATAGGCGGCCGGCGTATCGACCTTGACCTGCTCCGGCGGGCGCGCCGTCGAGCAACCGGCGAGCACCATTGCAGCCATCAACGCGGTGAGGGTCGGTTTGAATGTTTTCATTGTTATACCTCGTAGTTATGCGGAACGTCTGCCGGAATCGCCGGATGATGCGGATAGGCTTCTTCCTCCGGATTGCGTTTCGGCGTCAGCTTGTTTTCCAGCGTACGCAGCAGCACGTAAAAGATCGGCGTCAGGAAGAGACCGAAAGCCGTCACGCCGATCATGCCGGAGAACACCGCCACGCCCATTGCATGGCGCATCTCGGCACCGGCACCGCTCGACAGGATCAGCGGCACGACACCGGCGATGAAGGCGATCGACGTCATCAGGATCGGACGCAGACGCAAGCGTGCTGCCTCGATCGCCGCTTCATAGATGCCGCGGCCATGGTCTTCCAGTTCGCGTGCAAACTCGACGATCAGGATCGCGTTCTTGCACGCCAGCCCCACCAGCACGATCAGACTGATCTGCGTGAAGATGTTGTTGTCGCCGCCGGTCAGGAACACGCCGAAGATGGCAGACAGCAATCCCATCGGCACGATCAGCAACACGGCCAGCGGCAAGGTCAGGCTTTCGTACTGCGCAGCCAGCACCAGGAACACCA
>DATDLO010000128.1:0-3757 GCA_036519215.1 Oxalicibacterium sp. | reverse complement strand
CCTAACGGTCGCACGATCAGGGCCGGTTCGGTAACCGTACCGACGCGCAGCACGCAGTCGAAACCTTCACGCACCAGATCGACGCGGCGGTCGGCGCTGCTGACTTCGATCTGCAACCCCGGGTAGCGTCGCAAAAAGTCTGCCAGATGCGGCATGACGATACGGCGCGCGGTCGGCGTTGGCATATCGACCCGCAATCGTCCTTCCAGCGCGGTTGCCTCGCGGCGGAACATGCCTTCCAGTTCGTCCATGTCGGACAGCAGATCCTTGCAGCGCTCCAGTAGCGCCAACCCATCGTGCGTGACCTGCACGCGGCGCGTCGTGCGGTGGAACAGGCGCGCGCCGACCAGGTTTTCCAGCACGCGCACGTGTTCCGACACGCTTGCTTTCTGCAATCCGAGGCTGATGGCCGCTTGTGTGAAGCTGCCCGTTTCTGTGACGCGAACGAAGGTTTTCAGTAAATCCAGCTTGTTCATGGCATTTTGATTGATATGTTTTTACTAAACAGTAAATTCAATAAATCGATATTTATCTTATAAATTTCGAACAATATACTCGATCGCATTCTCCACCTCACCTCAAAGGAATGCGACATGAACGGAAACATCGCCATCATCACCGGCGCCAGCCGCGGACTCGGACGCAATGCCGCGCTGCATCTGGCTGCACAGGGCGTCGCCATCATCGGCACCTATCACAGCAACAAGGCCGAAGCCGATTCGCTGGTGCGAGAAATCACCAGCCGCGGCGGCCGCGCCGCGATGCTGCAGCTGGACGCCGGCAACAGCGCATCCTTCGACAGCTTCGTCGCGGCGGTGAATGCGACGCTCATCGATTTTGGCAAGGAACGCTTCGACTATCTGATCAACAACGCAGGCATCGGTCTGTATGGTGCGATCGCGGAAACGACCGAGACGCAGTTTGACCAGCTGATGAACATCCATCTGAAAGGCCCGTTCTTTCTCACGCAGAAACTGCTGCCGCTGATCGCGGACGGCGGGCGCATCGTCAACGTCTCGAGTGGTCTGGCGCGTTTCAGTTTCCCTGGTTATGCCGCCTACGCGATGATGAAGGGCGGCATCGAAGTGATGACGCGCTACATGGCGAAGGAGTTCGGTGCGCGCGGCATTGCCGTCAACACGCTGGCACCGGGAGCGATCGAAACCGATTTCGGCGGCGCGACCGTGCGCGACAATCCGGAAGTCAATGCGCAAATCGCTGCCGTTACTGCGCTGGGCCGCGTCGGTCAGGTCGACGACATCGGCGGTGCAATTGCGGCACTGCTGTCGGACGGCAGCCGCTGGATCAACGCGCAACGCATCGAGGTGTCGGGCGGCATGTGTCTGTAAGCTGCCGGATGCGAAAGGAACGATCGTGCGCAGACATTTCGCCTTGGCTGCTTACGGCTGGTTGACTGTCACCGGCCTGCTGCATTTCGTCATCGATGTCGTCGCGCAGTTCCTGCGCGGCGCGCGCGTGCCAGGGCCGGAGACGATGCTGTACTACGGATTGAACTCGGCGTTTGCTGCCGGCCAGCTGACGTTCGGCCTGCTGGGTTTGTGGCTTGCCTGGCGCATGCCGACGGCATTGCAATGGCCGGTCGTTGCGCTGACCTTGTTTGCCGCCACGATCTGGTTGCTGATTGCGTGGATTTTCATCGGTTATGGAGACCCGAAATTCAACGCCATCGTGTTTGCCGTGCTGGTGATCGCCGTCGCGCTCACTGCCGACGTGAAGGAAACGGCCTGACTATGCCACGCCATCATGTTGCGCGCGGTGAACGGATGTGTTCGGGTCGTACACCGATGCCGACTGCATAGGCGGGCAGTGCGCGCAGTACCGGCCAGCGCTGCATCAGCTTCAATGCCCACGACGCTTCGATTGGTTGCTTGTCATTTCCAATGAGCGGTGTCAGCACACGATTCTGTATTGCGACCTGCACTGCCTGCGTGACGCGCGCGGGAAACATGCGTCGTCTTTGCACCTGCGCCAGCAGCGGTGTCAATGCATTGCGGTCGTAGGCAGGATAGGCGAGTGCGGCGGCCAGGATATTGGCGGCGGCGACCGCATCCTGGATCGCCAGGTTGATGCCGACCCCGCCGATCGGCGACATCGCGTGTGCGGCATCGCCGATGCACAACAGTCCCGGTTTCCACCAGCGTTCGAGGCGATCGACTGTCACGCTCAGCAGCTTGATATCGTCCCAGCTTTGCAGCAGCTCGACGCGATCGGCAAACAGCGGTGCGATCTGCGCCAGCGCATTGCGAAAGGCCGGCAATCCCTGCGCGCGCAATGCGTCGATGCCGCCTTTCGAGATCACATATGCGCATTGCCAGTAACTGCCGCGATGCAGCGTGACGAAGAACTGGCCGGGGCCGACGCGGCCGCCGGTCATCGATGTATCGCCGGCGGCGACCGGCAGGCGCATCCACAGCACGTCGATCGGCGCGCCCAGATCGCGCACGGCCAGGCCGGCCGCCTTGCGCACGGTTGAATGCCTGCCATCGGCGCCGATCACCAGGTCGGCATGTACGTCCAGCTGACCGTCGAGTGTCTGCACATGTACGCCGGTGATGCAATCGTCCTGTTCGATCAGGCCGGTCGCTTCCGCGTTCTGCATCAGATGAAAGCCGGCGAATGTTTCGGCATGATCGCGCAGGAAATCGAGGAAATCCCATTGCGGCATCAATGCAATGAATTTGCACTGCGTGCGCAATCGCGAAAAATCCGCGAGCTTCCATTCACGATTGGCGAGCGTCACGCCGATCTCGCGCGCTTCGTTGTGCGGGCGCTGCAGGAAGGCTGGCAGCAGTCCCAGTTCATGCATCAGTTCGAGCGTCGAAGGATGTACGGTGTCGCCGCGGAAGTCACGCAGGAAATCGCCGTGTTTTTCCAGCACGACGACATCGACACCGGCGCGCGCCAGCAACAGGCCCAGCATCATGCCGGCCGGACCGCCGCCGGCGATGCAGCAGCGGGTGACTATGGTGTTTGCCATCCCATCCTCCATCGAAAACAGGGTGCCCGGCCGTTGCCTGATGATTTTGGCAACGGTTCGCGACGGCAACAGATTGTCGTACTATATCGGCTGTTTGCCTATCACGATAATAAGGAAAACCATGCCATTTGCGCCGCGTCGCACCATTTCCTCGGGATTTCGCCGAACGCTCGGCCGTACGGTGATCGTTGCAGGCCTGCTGGCCGGATTGCAGTTGCCTGCAATGGCAGATGATCTGGCAGACGTATCGCAGCTGTTGCGTGCCGGACAGCATGCGCAGGCGTTGTCGAAGGCCGATGCTTATCTGAGCAAGAATCCGCGCGATCCGCAGATGCGTTTTCTGAAAGGCGTGATCCTGACGGAGCAGAACAAGCCGAACGAGGCGATCGATATTTTCACGAAGCTGACCAAGGATTATCCGGCGCTGCCGGAACCGTACAATAATCTTGCAGTGTTGTATGCAGCAGCAGGCCGCTATGACGACGCACGCCTCGCACTCGACAAGGCGATTCGTACCAATCCGACCTATGCGACCGCTTACGAGAATCTGGGCGACGTGCATGCGAAGCTGGCAAGCCAGGCATACGACAAGGCGCTGCAACTGGATCACAACAATGCCGGTGCGAAATCGAAGCTGACGATGATTCGCTCGCTGGTCGGCAATGCGACCGGCGGCACGAATCCGCAGGTGGCCGTGGTCGCAGCAGCGCCGGCAAAACCGGAGTCGCCTAAGGCAGCAGCCAAGCCCGAGCCGAAACC
>DATDLO010000127.1:0-2041 GCA_036519215.1 Oxalicibacterium sp. | reverse complement strand
TCGATACAACATTAGACTGCAATGAAGATTATTCAGGAAATAACTATCGAGACTGTGAAGCGAATCTAAGTTATGAAGTCAAAACTGACTATGCAGGACGTGCATATCTCGACGTCGATGTCGGATGCGAATTAGAAATTGAATATAGAGGACGGCAAACTTACACAAGTCAATCCGATTCCGATTCTGAAAATAGCTCTCACAGCTTATATGCTTATGGTCGCGACAAAAAGTCTATAGATTTCAGCTTCTCTTTCAATTCCTTTCAAGAAATCACAAAGGTGAAAATTAGCGAAGCTGTCTGCAAAATTAGGAGTGTCAATTTATATTGAATGCATACCAACATATTTTCCAAACGCACACATCGTTAAATTGATCATAAGAAAAATTTGATTTAGAAAAATTCACATGTGGATTTTCTTTTGCCAATGCAACGCTTTGTTTCTGAGAATTCGCTCGCCAATCGTCCGTAATACGCACTCTTCAAGTAGAGGTGTGCCATCCACCCAAACATGCGTCACCCGATGTCCCACCGATGCATAAACCAGATGTGACTCCGGGTTATAAACCGGCTGCAATTCCAGATCGTTGAGCGCGACAGCCGCAATGTCGGCGCGCTTGCCGATTTCCAGACTACCCACCAGCTTGTCGATGCCGAGCGCCTTTGCGCCGTTCAGCGTCGCCATGCGCAAGGCTGCGTGCGCATCCAGTGCCGCGGCGTTGTTGCCGACGGTCTTTGCCAGTAGGGCTGCCATTTTCATTTCGCCGAACATGTCGAGATCGTTGTTGCTGGCGGCGCCGTCCGTGCCGAGCGCAACATTGATGCCGGCCTGCTGCAGGCGATCGACCGGACAGAAACCACTGGCGAGCTTGAGGTTCGATTCCGGGCAGTGAATGACATGCGCGCCGGTTTTCTGCAGCAGCGTAATGTCGCTGTCGTCGATCTGCGTCATGTGCACGCATTGCGTGTGCGGCGTCAGCAATCCGAGGTTCATCACGCGTTGTATCGGGCGGGTGCCGTGCTGGCGCAAGGACTCTTCGACTTCACCTGCCGTCTCATGCAGGTGAATCTGCATCGTCATGTTTCGTTCCTGCGCCAGCATCGCGACTTTTTCCAGCCAGCGATCCGATACGGTGTACGGCGCGTGCGGGCCGAAGCCGACGCTGACGAGCGGATGCGAACGCATCTTTTCTTCCAGCGCCAAACCCTTGGCCAGATACTCTTCCGGTCCGTTGCCCCACGCCGTCGGAAAATCGAAAATCGGAAACGATACCTGGCAGCGCATCTTTGCCGCTTCCGCCGCCTGCGCGATTTCTTCGGAGAAAAAATACATGTCGCTGAAGCAGGTCGTGCCGCTCTTGATCATTTCGGCGATCGCCAGCTCGGTACCGTCGCGCACGAATTCGGCATCGACCCATTTCTTCTCGGCGGGCCAGACGTGATTGTTCAACCAGTCGTCCAATGGTTTGTCGTCGGCAAAGCCACGCAGCAAGGTCATGGCGGCGTGGCCGTGCGCATTGATCAGGCCTGGCAACAGCACATGATCGTCCAGGCGCACTGTACGATTGGCACGATAGCGTTCGTCCGCTTCCTTTTGCGGCAGCAGCGCGACAATCGCGCCCTGATCGACGGCGAGGGCGTAATGCTCATACACCTGCCCTGTCGGGACAATCGGGATGATCCAGCGCGCATGGATAAGAAGGTCGACGGTGGTCATGATTTCCCGGTAAAAGTTCTAGTGAGGATCGCGCGTCTTGCGTGGTGCGTTGACGAACGCGCGGTCGTAAAGCCAGTTCGGCAACAGGCGCAGCAGTTTCGCCACCACACCCATCTGCCACGGAATCACGCGATAGCTGGTGCCATCGGCAATTGCCGCAACCGCCTGTTCCGCGAATCTTTCCGGCGGCATCAGGAAAGGCATCGCGTAATCGTTCACCTGCGTCATCGGCGTATCGATGTAGCCCGGCGCAATCGTGACGACCTTGATGCCGCTCTTCTTCAGCTCCACACGCAGCGATTCGCAATAGCTGATGACGGCGG
>DATDLO010000126.1:0-4196 GCA_036519215.1 Oxalicibacterium sp. | reverse complement strand
TCACGCCTTGCAGACGGTAGACGTCCTGCACTTCGTCGACGATGTAACGTGCCAGCGCTTCGATACCCAGCAGACGCAGGATGTCTTGCGGATCGGCCGGACCGTCCACGATCATCTCGCCCTTGTTCACCACCTGGCCGTCGTGCACCAGCACTTGTTTGTCCTTGGTAATCAGGAACTCGTGCTTGTTGCCTTCCATGTCGGTGATTTCCAAGCGCTGCTTGCCCTTGGTTTCCTTGCCGAACGCAACGGTACCGGTAACTTCCGCCAGCATGCCGGCATCCTTCGGCGAACGCGCTTCGAACAGCTCGGCAACACGCGGCAGACCGCCGGTGATGTCGCGCGTCTTCTGCGATTCGGTCGGGATACGTGCCAGCACTTCACCGACGGAAACCTGCTGGCCGTCCTTGACGGTGATCAGTGCGCCGACCTGGAAGCCGATCGTCACCGAGTGCTCGGTGCCGGCGATCTTCACTTCTTCGCCCTGCTCGTTCAGCAGCTTGACCTGCGGACGCACGCTCTTGGCAGCAGTGCTGCGACGTTTCGCATCGATGACGACCAGCGTCGACAGACCGGTGACTTCGTCGATCTGACGCGCAACCGTCACGCCTTCCTCGACGTTCTCGAACTTCACGGTACCGCTGTACTCGGTGATGATCGGACGCGTCAGCGGATCCCAGGTCGCCAGCGCGGTACCGGCCTTGATAGCCATGCCGTCCTTGACGATCAGGGTTGCACCGTACGGCACTTTATGACGCTCACGCTCACGACCGTAGTCGTCGGTGATCAGCACTTCGCCGGAACGGGAAATGACGATCTGATCGCCCTTGCCGTTCGTCACATAACGCATGGTCGCGGTGAAGCGGACCGTACCGTTCGACTTGGCTTCAACCGACGATGCCACCGCTGCACGCGATGCCGCACCACCGATGTGGAAGGTACGCATCGTCAGCTGCGTGCCCGGCTCACCGATCGACTGCGCAGCGACAACACCGACTGCTTCGCCGGCGTTGACCAGCGTACCGCGGCCCAGATCGCGACCGTAGCACTGCGCGCACAAGCCAAAGCGCGTGTCGCAGGTCAGCGGCGTACGGATCTTCACTTCATCGATGCCGAGGCGTTCAATTTCCTCGACCATGTCTTCGTCGAGCAGCGTGCCGGCCGCATACAGCGTTTCCTGCGTTTCCGGATTGACGACATCGTTGGCGGAAACACGACCGAGGATACGATCGCGCAGCGCTTCAATGACTTCACCGCCTTCGACCAGTGCCTTCATCGACACGCCGTTCGACGTACCGCAGTCATCCTCGATCACGACCAGATCCTGCGTCACATCGACCAGGCGACGCGTCAGGTAACCCGAGTTCGCGGTCTTCAATGCGGTATCGGCCAGGCCTTTACGCGCACCGTGCGTCGAGATGAAGTACTGCAGAACGTTCAGGCCTTCGCGGAAGTTCGCGGTGATCGGCGTTTCGATGATCGAACCGTCCGGCTTGGCCATCAGGCCACGCATACCTGCCAGCTGGCGAATCTGCGCTGCAGAACCACGCGCACCAGAGTCGGCCATCATGTAGATCGCGTTGAACGATTCCTGCGTCGACTTGGTGCCGTCGCGCTTGGTCACGTCTTCCACTTTCAGTTGATCCATCATGGCCTTGCCGACGTCGTCGCCGGCCTTGCCCCAGATATCGACCACTTTGTTGTAGCGTTCGCCGGCGGTAACCAGACCGGACGAGTATTGCTGTTCGATCTGTTTGACTTCGCTTTCGGCGGTCGCAATGATGTCCACTTTTTGCGGCGGAACCAGCATGTCGTCGACGCAAATCGAAATACCGGCACGCGTAGCGAGACGGAAGCCCGATTGCAGCAACTGGTCGGCAAACACCACGGTGGCGCGCAGACCGCACTTGCGGAACGACAGGTTGATCAGGCGCGAAATTTCCTTCTTCTTCAGCGCGCGGTTCAGCACACTGAAAGGCAGGCCCTTCGGCAGGATTTCGGACAGAATCGCGCGACCGACCGTCGTTTCATAACGGGTGATCGTTTTTTCGAATTCACCGGTTTCCAGATTTTTCGGATATTCGGTGATACGCACGGTGATACGCGTCGCCAGTTCGACCTGCTTGTTGTCGTAGGCGCGGATGACTTCCGACACGTCCGGGAACATCATGCCTTCGCCCTTGGCATTGATCGCTTCGCGGGTCGCGTAGTACAGACCCAGCACGATATCCTGCGACGGCACGATCGACGGTTCGCCGTTCGACGGGAACAGGATATTGTTCGACGCCAGCATCAGCGTACGCGCTTCCATCTGCGCTTCGATCGACAGTGGAACGTGAACCGCCATCTGGTCACCGTCGAAGTCGGCGTTGAACGCCGCGCAAACCAGCGGATGCAGCTGAATTGCCTTGCCTTCGATCAGGACCGGCTCGAACGCCTGGATGCCCAAACGGTGCAGCGTAGGCGCACGGTTCAGCATGACCGGATGTTCACGAATCACTTCTTCCAGAATATCCCACACGACTGGCGTCTGGTTCTCGACTTCTTTTTTCGCCGCCTTGATCGTGCTGGCGATACCCATCACTTCGAGCTTGTTGAAGATGAATGGCTTGAACAGTTCCAATGCCATCAATTTCGGCAAGCCGCATTGATGCAGTTTCAACTGCGGACCCACGACGATGACCGAACGACCCGAGTAATCGACGCGCTTGCCCAGCAAGTTCTGACGGAAACGGCCGCCCTTGCCCTTGATCATTTCAGCCAGCGATTTCAGCGGACGTTTGTTGGCGCCGGTCATCGCCTTGCCGCGACGGCCGTTATCCAGCAACGAATCGACTGCTTCCTGCAGCATGCGCTTTTCGTTACGCGTAATGATTTCCGGCGCGCGCAATTCCATCAGGCGCTTCAGACGGTTGTTACGGTTGATGACGCGGCGATACAGATCGTTCAGATCGGATGTCGCGAAACGGCCGCCATCCAGCGGCACCAATGGGCGCAGTTCTGGCGGCAGGACCGGCAGCACTTCCATGATCATCCAGTCCGGCTTGATGCCCGAACGCTGGAACGCTTCCAGCACTTTCAGACGCTTCGCGTACTTCTTGATCTTGGCTTCGGACTTCGATTCTTTCAGATCCTGACGCAGCGTTTCCGCATCGCGGTCGATATCGATCGAGCGCAGCAGTTCACGGATACCTTCCGCGCCCATGTAGGCGGTGAAGTCGTCGCCGAATTCTTCATACTTGGCGGCGTAATCGTCTTCCGACATGATCTGGCACTTCTTCAGCGGCGTCATGCCCGGATCGGTCACGACATAGGCTTCGAAGTACAGCACGCGTTCGATATCACGCAGCGTCATGTCGAGCACCATGCCCAGACGCGACGGCAGCGATTTCAGGAACCAGATGTGCGCAGTTGGCGAGGCCAGTTCGATGTGGCCCATGCGCTCACGGCGCACCTTGGCCAGCGTGACTTCAACGCCGCATTTTTCGCAGATGACGCCGCGGTGCTTCAGGCGCTTGTACTTGCCGCACAGGCACTCGTAATCCTTGATCGGACCAAAGATCTTGGCGCAGAACAGGCCGTCGCGTTCAGGCTTGAAGGTGCGATAGTTGATGGTTTCCGGCTTCTTGACTTCGCCGTAGGACCACGAACGGATTTTTTCGGGCGACGCCAGACCAATTTTGATCGCGTCGAATTGTTCGCTTTGCTGAACTTGCTTGAATAGATCGAGCAGTGCTTTCATGTATCACTCCAGTTGGCGTGAAAAACGCTGATGTATAACGTGGCCGTATCCGCCTGTACTACCCTGTTCGCATCTGCGGGAGAGCCCTGGCCAAAGCCGTGGTGCCGCCGATACCGGGACAGGTGATACGTCCGTACTGCTATTGCAAAAACTTGTACAAAACCCTGGAACTGCCGCCGTCCGTTTTCCGAACGGTAGATGGAGCGGCATTGCCGCTCCATCTATCTGATGCTTAGTCGCGCTCGAGATCGATGTCGATACCCAGCGAGCGGATTTCCTTCACCAGCACGTTGAAGGATTCCGGCATGCCGGCGTCGATCACGTGATCGCCCTTGACGAGGTTCTCGTACACCTTGGTACGACCGTTCACGTCGTCGGACGTCACGGTCAGCATCTCTTGCAGCACATACGATGCGCCGTAGGCTTCCAGTGCCCAGACTTCCATCTCGCCGAA
>DATDLO010000125.1:0-5157 GCA_036519215.1 Oxalicibacterium sp. | reverse complement strand
ATTTTTCAAAGTTATTCCGGAATCCGAAGGATGCGTTCTCGCCGCAGGACATCGCCAACAGCAGCAAGGTCGAAGAAAGCCGCCTGCCCTTCGAGGACGATCGCGTTCATTACGCCGGGCAATTCGTCGCGCTGGTCGTGGTCGACACCTTCGAGCATGCACGTGAAGCCGCCTATCGGGTCAAGGTCGAATACGCGAAAGACAAGCCTGTCGCCAACCTGACGCAAAGCCTGCGCAAAATGGAACCGCGAGACACGCAAAAGAACTTCAACAGCGGCAATGCCGCCAGCGCATTCAGCGGCGCGCCGCGCAAAGTAGATGCTGTCTACGTAACGCCGGTCGAAACGCACAACCCGATGGAAATGCATGCGACCACCGCCAGCTGGAGCGCCGACGCGCTGCACGTCTATGAAGCCACGCAAGGCGTCGTCATCCATCGCAACACGCTGGCACGCATCTTCGGCCTGCCGCCGGATCGCGTAACCGTCGAGGCGCCGTTCATCGGTTCCGGCTTCGGCAGCAAGCTGTGGGCCTGGCCGCATTCGATCGCTGCTAGCGCTGCATCGCGGCTGGTCGGACGACCGGTGCAACTGGTCGTGCCGCGCGGACAGATGTTCACCACTACCGGGCACCGGCCCGAAACGCAGCAGCACCTGAAACTGGCGACCGATACGAACGGCCGGCTGGTGTCGCTGCAGCACGATTCGATCAACACCACCTCCTTCACCGACACCTATGTAGAGAACTGCGGCGGCATGACGCAAGGCGGTTACAGCTGCCCGAACATGACCGTCACGCACAAGACCGCGCAGGTCAATCACGGCACACCGACCTCGATGCGTGCGCCTGGTGCAGCTCCCGGCCTGTTTGCGCTGGAATCGGCAATCGACGAGATGGCAATTGCCAACGGCGTCGATCCGCTGGAATTCCGCAGGAAGAATTTCGCGGAAACCGATGAAAGCGAAAAGCTGCTGTGGTCCAGCAATCATCTGCGCGAAGCCTACGATCAGGCAGCAAGGAAATTCGGCTGGGAAAAACGCGATCCGCGCGTAGGCAGCATGCGCGACGGCAACGAAATCGTCGGCTACGGCGTTGCCGCCTGCAGCTGGGATGCGATGCGTACGCCAGCCGAAGCGCGCGTCTCATTGCGCAACGACGGCAGTGCCCACGTAACCTGCGCCGTGCAGGATATCGGCACCGGCACCTATACCGTCGCCGCGCAGACGGTCGCCAGTCTCACCGGCATTTCGCCGGAACGCATCGTCGTGCGGCTAGGCGATTCATCTTTCCCGTCAGGGCCGGTATCCGGCGGTTCATGGGCGACAGCCAGCGTGATGCCGGCGATTGCTCAGGCGACACGCCACGCGCTGGACCAGCTGAAAACACTGGCGGTCGCCGAAGGCGGCAGCTTCCAGGGTGCGAACCAGGAAGAGCTGACGGTAGGAAGCGGCATGCTGAAGCATGGTGCCCGTGCGATCACCTTTGCGCAGGTATTGCAGGCGCAGAAAACTGCCAGCGCCGAAGGTCAGGGACACACGATGCCGGAACAGGCCGGCAAGCTGTCGTTCCGCTCGTTCGGCGTGCACTTCGTCGAAGTCCGCTGGGATCCGGGCATTTCACGCCTGCGCGTGGCGCGCGTGGTCAGCGCAATCGACGTCGGCCGTGTGGTCAACCGGACGACAGCAAGCAACCAGGTCGAAGGCGCCATCGTAATGGGCATCGGCATGGCGTTGTTCGAAGCGACCGAGTACGACGAGCGCAGCGGCCTGCCGGTCAACAACAACTATGCCGAATACATGGTGCCGGTACATGCCGACCAACCGCAGATCGATGTGATCCTGCTCGACTATCCCGACTACAAGTTCAACGAATTCGGCGTACGCGGCATCGGTGAAATCGGCATCACCGGGCTGGCAGCAGCCGTTGCCAATGCCGTCCATCACGCTACCGGCAAACGCATCCGCAATCTGCCGATTACCAATAACAAGTTGATGGATGGCGTGCCGACAGTACGCGCCTGAACCGCGGCATGATTCATCGCTTCTGTAATCAGTGATGGTAACGATATTCCTGGGTACGCCCGCCATAGCCGTATGAAGCAGCCTTCACGTCCTCGACGTGTATGTAGCTTTCCTCATGCAAATCGCCAAGTATTCGTTCGAAACCAACGAACGCTTCGCGAATGTATGCCGCTTTCTCATCCTTGGTATTCGTTTCGTCGGTGATCTTTATGTCGAAGTAAAAGCTGTTCTTTCCCTGTTCGCTCAACAAGCGACCGCCGACCATCCAGCTGTCACGTGCAATAAAATCGATGGCGATCGCAGTAACTTCGCGTTTCTTCTTCAAGATACGTGTTGTCAGCTCCAGCAACAATTCGCTGATCTCGCTCACCAGTTCAGGTGTCTTTTGTGCGCTCACCTTTACATTCAAGATAGGCATGATTCTCTCCTTTTTAGTTTGCTATGCAACTACATGGGAAAATGTTCATTCGATTACCGAACGGACAGCGCGTACGCTGGCAACGGTTTCGTCAAAATGTGTCGTACTCAATACTTTCTTCAAACGCTTTGTTACTTCTCCGCTGGCTGCATCAAGCTTATCTTTCATCGCAATCGCTGCTACCGTCGGTTCGATTGCTGATTCGCGTCCATCTCGCTCCGTTGCACAACGCACGACCAATTCCATCTTCTGCAATCCGTCCAGCGTACGCGTCGCAGTGGAGCGTGAAATTGCCAATTCCGCTGCCAGTTCACTTTGCAGCAATCCTGGTTTCGCCAATATCACACGCAACATGAAGGCTTGCGACGGCGTCAGACCGTAGGGCTTAAACGCTTTGCTCCATTCCTTCTCAAGCAAACGGGCTAGCGCAGTGGTGTTGAAGTAGAGGCAGTGTTCGAACATGGATTCATATTACGCACATTTAATTCGCTATGCAACTACATAAATCAAGCGTAAGAATTTCTTATGCCGAAACGCAACATATAGGAATATCAGTTCAGTAAGTTCGACACTTCGATCAGATTCAAATCCGGATCGCGGAAATAGACGATCTTCATTGCCTCTCCGGCATCCGTCGCGATCACGGGTTCAGTGATGGTGGTGATGATGAATTTCGCCGGTTGCGACGAAGGTTTCGACCGCCTCCTTGTCGCCCGTCGCATGGCGGCGCAGTTCGCCGCAACCGCAAATGCCCTGGTACGGCTGCAGATGCGTGCAGGCGGATACTTTCTGCAGGCGCACCTGCACAGGCTTGCTGCATTTGGCGCATTTGAAGTTGAGAAAACGTGCCGGTTTGTTTGCCATATGAATATTCCTTTGTTTCTTTCGTTGAATTTTCTTGCGGCTCAGCGTACCGCCAGCCGCCACAGCGACGTGGTTTCCCGCGAGCGCGCCGCGTGCAGTGGATCGTCCGGATCGGCGGCGCGGCCATGCTGCGGTTTTGCATCGTGCCGTGCGATCACCGTCAACCCTGCATCATCGAACATCTGCTGCAGCGCATCGCGCGTACGCAATCCCAGATGCTCGGCCAGGTCGGACAGGATCAGCCAGCCCTCGCCGCCGTCTTCCAGATGCGCGGCCAGTCCGTCGAGAAAGCCGCGCAGCATGCGGCTCTCCGGGTCATAGATCGCATATTCGATCGCCGCATTCGGGCGAGCAGGAATCCACGGCGGATTGCAGACGATCAGCGGCGCTTTACCCGGCGGAAACAGATCGGCTTCGACGATGTCGACGCGATCCGCAACACCGAGACGATCAATGTTTTCTCTTGCGCAGGCCAGCGCACGCGCATCCTGATCGGTGCCGATCACGCGTTCAACACCGCGTTTTGCCAGCAGCGCCGCGATCACGCCGGTACCTGTACCGATGTCGAAAGCCAGTTCGGTTGATGGCAGCGGAGCCGTCGCAATCAGATCCAGATATTCGCCGCGCACCGGTGAAAACACACCGTAGCAAGGATGAATGCTGACACCCAATGCTGCAATCGGCACACCCTTGCGGTGCCATTCGTGCGCACCTATCCAGCCCAGTATTTCGCGCAGCGAGACGACGAAGGTGCCGGCGTCTGTGCCGCAGGCTTCCGCGCAGGCCTGTCTGATATCGGGCGCGCGGCGCAGCGGAATCTCGCCATCGACCACTTCGATCAACAGCATCCCCAGCGTGCGGGCGCGCTGCGATTGCAACTGGCGATGACGGTTGAAGGTATCCACCGGCGATGCGGCGGCCGGCGCCTTCTTCGGCTTGCGGTCTATGCGGCGCGCCAGTGCCTGCAGCAATTGCCGTGCGTTCTGATAGTCGCCCCGCCACAGCAGGCCCGTCCCTTCGCTGGCCAGGCGGAAGGCGGCGTCCGCGTTCAAGGTATCGTCGGCAACCACCACACGGCGCGGTGGCGCGGCATGACGTTCGGATCGCCAGCATGCCGAATGTGTCGTCCCCGATTCTTCCCAGGCGAGGATAGATTCATCGTTCATGCGAAGCACCGTGACGGGGAAACAAGGAAGAGAAAAGTCATGCGCAATCCCAATGGGTGCCGATGGAGCAAAGGCAGCATTGTGCGGCAATGCCCGCCTGCGGAAAAGGAAGTTTTATGATTGAAGGGAACGAAGCGACAACAATGCCTGTCCATTTGTGGAGCTGCGTTTTCACTTAGGCAACAATCTGACTGGCAAAAAGCAGTACAAAGGCCTGAAATTGCCTATATTGAAACAGAATATTCCCGCACGCTTGCTTGCACTGCATATTCATTTCCGTTAATTGGCAAGCAATAGTCGCCCTATTCTTCCGTTAGGTGACGATGGAACATGTCAGAATGATCTCGCAGCACGTACGCATGACAACAATCTCGGCAGGATGACCAAACGACAGGCTGCACGAAGAAACACGACATGAAATTCAAGGACTACTACGCTACGCTGGGCGTGCCGCCCGATGCCTCGCTGGATGCCATCAAGAAGGCATACCGCAGGCTCGCGCGCAAATATCATCCGGACGTCAGCCGCGAACCGCTGGCCGAACTGCGCTTCAAGGAAGTCGGCGAGGCCTATGCCGTGCTCAAGGATCCTGAAAAGCGCCAGCTTTACGACCTGACGCCGCGCCCCTTCAGCCGCCGCGAAACGCCGCAAGCCGAACGCCGCACCGATCCCCCGCGCGACAGCGCCC
>DATDLO010000124.1:0-2922 GCA_036519215.1 Oxalicibacterium sp. | reverse complement strand
ATCTGCGAAGCAATCCTTATGTCTGCACGCCGAGCGGTTTCGGTCAGAAATCGCGCTGCTATGTGCGAAGCTTCAAGCAGCCGAACGTTTGATACCTGACGGCTACATGGCCGCGCCTGACGGCGCGGCCATGCTCCACATTGAGAGGAATCTTGGGCTGCTACAGTTCCTTGGTCACCCGATCGCCTTTGACCAGTTTGCGGGCCTCGTCGTTTTTTCCGACCGGATTGTTGCGGAAAACATACCACTGGCCCCCCAGGCTGGGCTTTTGGTAGATGACGCCATCCCTCTCGCGATGCAGGAAGCACGTGATGACGCCGCTGCCACGGTCGTTCTTGGCGGCCCAACGGGCGCGCATGCAGAGTTTTCCCCCGCTGGTCACATACCAATCGCCTTGGCCATATCCGGTGCGTGTCCGCGCCAGGAAGCGCTTCCGGCCGTTCCCGTCGACGGAGAAAAATCCGGCGCCGTTCTTTTCCCATAGCCAGGTGCGACCGGCATAGAGCCGTTCAACCGCATCCGCTTTCATGGGAGCCGCCGCCGCTGCGGATTTGGCGGTGTTGTCGGCCGACGGCTTCGGGGCGGCGCTGGCATTGCCAGCCACCAGCAGGAGCGCGGTCAGCGCTGCAGTTACGATAGTGGAACTGAATGAGTACATTTTGTCACCTGTCCAATAAGGCGATTGCCGGCGATTTCGTAGGTTGGTGCGCTGGCATCGCATGAACTACGGGAATGAGCGGTACAGCGCGTGAAAGGCCAAACCGCTCTGTGAGGTTTTCCAATCAATCGAGCGGATGGTTCGCCACGCGCCAATCGGGCCGACCGACGTCTCTCGGCCATGGATAGACTTCCAGATCGTTGAAGTAGACGACCGCGGTCATCGCAGGGAATTCGGCATGAGGCTTGTTGGCTTCTGCCGCCCAATTCCGCACGTAGTTGTCGTCGCCTTCATAGCCGAGCTCGGCTATGGCGATCGGCTTGCCGAAACCCGCCACGCGATCGTAACCCGGCTTCGTGCGCTCGACGAATGTCTGTCGCGGCCGACTTCCAGCTTGTCATAGGGCTGGTATCCGAAGACCGAGAGGCCGATCACATCGACATATTCGTCACCGGGATAGAAGGCTTCCAGACCCTCTTCCCCTTTCGGCGACCACATATATTCGGCCGACGGCAGGTGCTTCCGGCAGACATCGATGACGTGTCTGTAGGCCTTTACATAGCCTTCCGCATTCCAGAAGGCCCAGGTGAATTGCCCGTCATTGTCTTCCATTTCCTGCGCCCAGCGGATGGTGACCGGGCTCTTCAATCGTGCTGCCGCAGAACAGACAGCAGACATGTTGGCATCGTAGTCGCCCGCCAGGATTCCGCTCAGCAGATTCTCCGGGCTGACACGCCAGTCACGCGCCCACGACCATGGTTCGATGGTGATCAGCAGCGACCGGCCACGCTGACGGGCATAATCGTCTGCGAGGCTCAGGGTTGCCAGATCCACGTCTTCCCACGGAAGGAACAGATGCTCGATCTTGGAATTGGAATCGTTGGTATAATCCCCGTGCGGATCGTAAGCGCCGGGCGTAACTGACTGTGCCGTGATGACAGGCCGCTTGTCATGAAACTGATTGCGACTGTCCACACTGGCGCCGGAGACGCCGCTTGCAGCGTAGACACCGCCCGAAATGAGCACGCTGCCAAGCAAAATCGAGGTTAGCTTCAAGAGACTGTTCACAGCCTCCTCCTTTCTTACTGTTCAGAAAACTGAGTGGAATCGAGTGCGGTCTTCACAGTTGCGATCTGTGCCGACACCAGGTCCGCACCGACCAGCTTGCTTGCCTCGTCCTCGTCGCGAGGCTCGGCATGATGAAAGACGTACCAGTCGCCAGCGGGCTCTCTTTTTTGATAGATTGTCCCGTTATCGATGCGATGGGAGAAACAGGTCTTCGCCGGAAATGCACCGTCGATCGAATGCCAGGTCGCATTGAAGCACATTCGACCTGTCTCGGTGATGATCCAGCGACCTTCCGCCCAGGACTTGCCGTTTTCATCGTCGACCCATGCGCTGAACTGCCGGCCCGCATCGATCGTGTAACCGGCCCCACTTTTCCACTGCCAGCTCTTGTCCCGGTAAAGCTCGTGGATTTCGGCAGGCGTCATGATGCGCGCTGCCGCGGGCAATGTGCTTTCCTGTGCTGAAACGCTGCAGGCCGATCCAGCAAGCGTGACGAGCGTGGCAGCGCCCAGAATTCCGGCGCGAAGCCGGAAACGGGACATATCAAGCTTAGGTATTGACAACGGAACCTCCCGTGCTCTCGGAGTGAGTGTGATCTGTTCCCGGTGCGGAGTGGGGAAGCGGCGCCGCATGCGCGAGCGCTGCGGTGTCCTGGCGGGCCGTGGAACGCCCGATCGCGGAAACGCGGAAACCCAGACCCTCGGCGACGCCCGGCGCAAAAGCATTCCTTAGATCGATCAGGACTGCCTGGCGCATCGTCTTCTTCAGACGCGCAAGATCGATTTTGCGAATGCTGTCCCATTCCGTGATGACGACCACGGCATCGGCGCCGTGTGCGCATTCATAGGCATCGTCACAGAATTCAACGTCGGAAAGGATGCGGCTGGCATTCTCCATGCCGACCGGGTCGTAGGCGCGGATGTGGGCGCCGAAACGCTGCAATGTTTCGATCAACGGGACCGAAGGCGCATCACGCATATCGTCGGTATCAGGTTTGAAGGTCAGGCCCATCACCGCGATCGTCCGACCTTGCACATCGCCGTCGAGGGCGTCCACCACCTTCAAGGCCATCCGACGCTTGCGCGCTTCGTTGGCGGTCACCGTTTCCTGTACGATGCGCACCGACACGCCATAGTCCTGGGCGGTACGCAGCAGCGCCAAAGTGTCCTTGGGGAAGCACGAGCCGCCATAGCCGG
>DATDLO010000123.1:0-3801 GCA_036519215.1 Oxalicibacterium sp. | reverse complement strand
GGATATCCAGCGCGGACTTGTAGGCCAGCCCTTTCCCCGCCACCGCCCAGCGCCGCACCAGATCGGCATCGTCGCAGATGCGGTCGCCCTGCACGGCGATCGTCTCGATACGGCCGTTGCGATGGAACACCCAGCGATCATGGACGGTATCGCCCAGCACATAGCGCAGGCAGTTGTGATGTTGCAGATCAACGAGCGCCTGCGGCCGGCCGTGGCGCTTCAGGTATGCCGGCGAAGCACACAGCACGCGTCGATTGTCCGGCACCAGCGGCAGTGCCACCATCGTCGAATCCTCCGGCTCGCCGTAGCGGATCGCGATATCCACCGGTTGCCGGTACAGGTCGGCCAGCCGGTCGCTGATGCGGATGCGAAAACGGACCATCGGATGCTGCGCCTGAAAAGCATCCAGCCACGGCAGCAGCACATTGCGCCCCAGATCGGACGGCATCGACAGATTCAGCTCGCCGCCGATTTCCTGTGTATCGCGCGCCACGCTGGCGGCGCCTTCTTCCATCGCCTGCAGAATCTGCCGCGCATAAGTTAGATAACGCTCGCCCTCGGCCGTCAGCCGCAGGCTGCGCGTCGAACGCACGAACAGCCGCGTTTGCAGTACGCTTTCCAGGCGCTTCAGCGCGGCGCTGGCCGCTGCCGGCGCCATGTCCAGCTCGCGCGCTGCCGCCGACAAACCGCCATGATCGGCGGCATGGATGAACAGCTGCAGGTCTTCGATGCGCGGGATTTTCATTTTATTTTTGAAAGTGTTATTCGATTAACGTTATTTTTCATCAAGCGAATATAGCGGAAACTGCACGTCAGCGGAGAACATGAACGTTCGCCGGCAAACTGCAACCCGATATCGATCACACATAAAACACCCACCGGACAAGAACAAGGAGTCTCGCCATGAAAGCCATCGCCTATCAACAATCCCTGCCGATCACCGATCCGCAAGCCTTGCAGGACGTTACCCTGCCCGATCCGGCGCCATCCGGCCGCGACCTGCTGATCGAAGTCAAGGCGATCTCCGTCAACCCGGTCGATTGCAAGGTGCGCAAGAGCGCCAATCCGCCGGACGGCGAATGGAAGGTGCTGGGCTGGGATGCCGCCGGCATCGTGCGCGCCGTCGGCAGCGACGCCACGCTGTTCAAGCCGGGCGACCGCGTCTACTACGCCGGTTCGATCGCGCGTGCCGGCACCAACAGCGAACTGCATCTGGTCGACGAGCGCATCGTCGGCAACATGCCGGCCTCGCTGGAATTCGCCAAGGCCGCCGCCTTGCCGCTGACTGCGATCACGGCATGGGAACTGCTGTTCGAGCGGCTCGGCGTCGCGCGCAATACCGGCGTCGGTACCAGCGATGCGATCCTGATCATCGGTGCGGCCGGCGGCGTCGGCTCCATCCTCGTGCAACTGGCACGCCAGCTGACCGGCCTGACCGTCATCGGCACCGCATCGCGCGAGGAAACGCGCGAATGGGTGATGAGTCTGGGCGCGCATCACGTGATCGATCACACGAAGCCGCTGTCGCAGGAACTGAAACGCATCGGCATTCCGCAGGTGCAGTACATCGCCAGCCTGAACCAGACCGATGCACATTTCGACGAGATCGTCGAATCGCTGGCACCGCAGGGCAAGTTCGGCCTGATCGACGATCCGAAATCGCTGGATGTCAACAAGCTCAAACGCAAGAGCATCTCGCTGCACTGGGAACTCATGTTCACCCGTTCGATGTTTGGCACCGACGACATGCACAAGCAGCATGAACTGCTGGACGAAGTCGCACGGCTGATCGACAACGGCACGCTGAAGACAACCTTCGGCGAACATTTCGGCAGGATCGACGCCGCCAACCTGCGCCGTGCACATGCGCTGATCGAAAGCAACAAGGCTAAAGGCAAGATCGTGCTGGAAGGCTTCTGAACGTCGGCTGCGGCCGAACGGATCAGGCATCCCCCGGTGCGCGCCGTTCCGCCGTCGTTTTCCATCTTTCCATCCACAAGGAGAAACGCATGATATTCAAGCGCCTCGCCCTCGCCACCGCGCTAATGCTGCCGGCCGTCGCCGTGCTGGCTGCCACACACGAGGCAAAAGGCAAGACCATCGGCCGGCTCGAAACCGTCGCCGAATTCCACGGCGCCATGCCCACCGGTGTCACTGTCGCGCCGAACGGTCGCATCTTCGTCAACTATCCGCGCTGGGGCGACAATGTACCGTTCACCGTGGCCGAGATCGTCAACGGACAGGCCGTGGCCTATCCCAGCGAAGAAATCAACCGCCCCGACCCGGAGCATCCGGCCAACAGCCTGATCAGCGTGCAAAGCGTGGTGGCAGATGCCGCCAACCGGTTATGGATACTCGATACCGCCGCGCCACGCTTCCAGCCACGCATCGAAGGCGGCGCCAAACTGGTTGCCGTCGATCTGGCGACCAACCGCGTCGTCAAGACCATCGTGCTGCCGCCCGACGTGGCGTTGCCGACCACCTATCTGAACGACGTACGCTTCGACCTGCGCCAGGGCGAAGCCGGCGTCGCCTACATCACCGATTCGTCGGTCAGCGGCCCGGGTGCGCTGATCGTCGTCGATCTGGCCAGCGGCAAGGCAATGCGCCGCCTGTCGGGCGATGTCTCGACATCGGCGGAGAACGGCTTCGTCGCCGTCATCGATGGCTGGCAGATGCTGAGTCGCCCGGCCGGTGGCAAGCCGACGCCTCTGAAGGTGGCAGCCGACGGCATCGCTCTGTCGGCAGATGGCACAACGCTGTACTACTGCCCGCTGTCGAGCCGCAGGCTGTATGCGATTCCGACCGCCGCGCTGCGCAACGGTGCGATGGGCGATGCGGAACTGGCGAAGCTGGTGAAAGATCTGGGCGTCAAGGGCGCGTCGGACGGGCTGGAAGCCGACAGCCAGGGCAACGTTTATGCCGGCGACTACGAGCACCATGCCATCCGCCGCTATGACGGCCAGACATGGAAGACGATCGCGCGCGCACCGGAAATCCAGTGGCCGGACACGCTGTCTATCAGCACCGACGGCTATCTGTACTTCACCGCAAACCAGCTCGATCGCCAGCCCGGGTTTCACGGCGGCAAAGACCTGCGGCAGAAACCGTACAAGCTGTTCCGCATCAAGATCGATGCGCAACCGGTACTGCTGAAGAAATAAGGCATCGACAAACGCGACACAAACGAAAACGGCGGCCTTGCAGCCGCCGTGTTTGCCGTATGTCCCCGGCGCTACGCCACCGGCGTATTCAGCGAACGTTCATTTCACCGCGCCGAATACCTTGCCCAGGATCGCGCTGCCGGTACCGACCGGATCGGCGCGGATCGCTTTCTCTTCTTCACCGATGATCGTGTACAGACCGTCCAGGGCGCGCTGCGTCACATAACCTTCGACTGTCGAATTCTCTTTCGTCAGGCCCGATGCGCTGGCCTTGCTCATCAGACCGTTATACTGCGCGGACAAGCCATTCTTGTCGGTGATTTTTTTCACGATAGGCAGGAATTTCGTCGTCAGTTGCAACGATGTCTTCTGGCGGAAAAACTCGGTGACCGATGTGTCGCCGCCGGTCAGGATGTTCTTCGCATCGGAGACGGACATGTTCTTCACCGCACCCAGCAACAGCGGCTTGGCTTCTGCAACAGCGGATTCGGCGGCGTGGTTCATCGACGTTTCCAGCTCGTCGACTTTCTTGCCCTGACCGAGCATCTTCAGGATGGGCTTGGCTTTTTCCAGCTGCCCCGGCAAGCTGATGCGCACCTTGTCGTTGTTCAAGAAGCCGTTCTGCGTCCCCAGCTTG
>DATDLO010000122.1:0-2363 GCA_036519215.1 Oxalicibacterium sp. | reverse complement strand
GCATTCGACGGCAAGGATCGCAAATTCATCGCCGCCAAGGCGGGCGACGACGTCATGATGGCGTGCCACCGCACGCAGGGCTTGTGCCGCGTTCTGCAGCAGGCGGTCGCCGGCGGCATGGCCTTGCTCGTCGTTGATGCGTTTGAGATCGTCCAGATCGATTGAAATGACACAGGCAGGATTGCCGTAACGTTTGCAGCGTTCTTCCTCGCGCTCTAACAACTGATCCCAGCCGCGACGGTTGTACAGCGAAGTCAGTCCATCGGATGCCGCTTCGGCTTCCGCATGTTCGGCTCGCCGGCGATTGTCGGTGGCAGCAAGTTCCGTATTCAGCAGGCTGCCAAGCAGGTCGGCCAGCAATTCGACCAGCGCCTGATCGTTGCGAATACTGTCGGGTTGCGGCTGGGGATCGATCGCGCACAGCGTGCCGAACAGTGAACCGTCCGAACGCCGGATGGGCACACCGATATAGGCGCCGATCTGTTGTTGTGAGGCGACCGGTGCCGTTGCATAGGCTTCGATTTCCTGCGCGCGCGGCGCAACCCGCGGACCAAGGCCATCGACCATGCGGGAGCAGAAGGAATCGGACCAGCGGGATACGTCGCCCGGTTTTGTATTGTTGCCGGATTCCTCGACAGTCAGGACGATCCGGTCGTTGCCTTCGGTGCGGGTAAGCACCCATAAATCGAAGCCGAAGCGTTCGCGCAGAAAGTGCAGCGTGGTTTGCGAAGCGGAAGCGAAATCATGAATCATGCGTTTCTCCGGGCTGGCAACGCACGCACCATATCAAAAACGAAAGCGTGCGTCACCTGTGCAAAGACATATCTTATTCGATCGTTTCCCATGCATTCGGATTGTTGCGCGCATGCAGATATTGGCGATAAGCGCCGCTGCCTTGCCACAGGCACAGCGCGATCAGCGTGCAGCCGAGCTGGCCGCATGCCAGCATGATCGGCGAATGCGACAGCGCCGGTGCGATGATGCCTGCCACCAGCGCGGCCAGCATCGTCTGCAGGAACGACTGGCAGGCGGCGACGGTGCCGCGAATGTTGGGAAACAGGTCCAGCACCAGCAGCGTGACGCCGGGCGCCACCATCGACATGCCGAAGGTATAGAAGAACAGCGGGCCGACCGACCACGGCAGCGCCGGCGCAAACAACGCGTGATAGACGACATTGAAGGTTGCCGCGCCCAGCAGCAGGCCAAAGCCGATTGCCACTTGTCGCGCGACCGGCAGCCTGCCGGCCATGCGGTTGGCGGTGAGTGCACCGCAGAAGATGCCGCCCACGGTGGGGATGAATTGCCAGCCGAACTGGTCCGGCCCCAGTTTCAGATGTTCGACCAGAAAGACCGGCGCGGCAGCTACATACAGGAACATGCCGGCGAAGTTGAACGCAATGGTGCCGGCCTTCAAGTGGAACAGCGGCGAGCGGAATACGCGTCGATAGCTGCCGAACAGGAAGGTTGGATTGAACGGATGCCGATGCGCGGGCGACAGCGATTCCGGCAGGCGGCGATAGCAGTAGAACAGCAGCAGCGCGGCATAGATGAACAGGCCGAGGAAGATCGAACGCCAGTCCAGATGCTTGACGACCCAGCCGCCGATGATGGGCGCGATGGCCGGCGCGATCGAAAAGATCATCGTCACCATCGACAGCAGTTTTTCGGCAGCGGCACCTTCATACAGATCGCGGATGATGGCGCGGCCGATGACGACGCCGGCGCCGGCGGCCAGCCCCTGCAGCATGCGGAAGGCCCACAGGTATTCGATGCTGTGCGCGCCGGCACAGCCGAGCGTCGCCACCGCGAATACGGCGAGCGAGACGAGGATGATGTTGCGCCGGCCGAATGCGTCGGACAGTGCGCCGTGCAGCAGGATCATCACCGAAAACGAGAACATGTAGGCCGTCAGCGTCTGCTGTACTTCCAGCGGCGTTGCGCCCAGCGAAGCCTGGATATTGGGAAAGGCCGGCAGATAGGTATCGACGGAAAACGGGCCGAGCATGGAGAGCGCAGCCAGCATGATGGCCAGCGCGCTGCCACCGATGGCGAGGGCCAGTGGCGGCGGGGTGCTGTTGTCGCGAGGCGTTTGTTCTGGAGAAGGCATGGTTGTCTTTTGCAGGCATGCGCAATGGATGCGCATGCGGATAAAGGGAGCATAGCCGAACGGCCTGATGCCGTCGACGCAGCGCGAAAGGTCGAGCCGGATTGATCGAAAAAGCGCGGAAAAAGGACGTGGAATTGTCTATGCGCAGTCGTTTTTCGTTGCACGGACGAAATCGGCGAGGCGGCGGCCGCTGATGCTGGCGTAGTGATCGGTTGTGCTGAGGGCGCGAATGCGGTCGACGCGGAAGGAACGGAAT
>DATDLO010000121.1:0-4110 GCA_036519215.1 Oxalicibacterium sp. | reverse complement strand
GATGCCGGTGCCGGGCACGACGACGCCGGAGCCGAAGCCCATGTAGTTGGACTGGATGAAGCTGACCATCATGCCGGATTCGTCGGCGGCGGTCAGGTAGATGGTGCCGCCCTTGGGCGCGCCGTACATGAAGCGCGTGGCCTTCTGCAGATCGACGAGCTTGGCGCGTTCGGTCAGGTAGCCGTCGTCCAGCAGGTCGGTGGCGGTGACCTTCGTCATGTGGCGTTCGTCGGCGACCCATTTGTAGACGTCGGCGAAGGCGAGCTTCATTGCTTCGATCTGCAGGTGTCGGCTTTCGACTGAATCGGCGGGGAAGCGCGTGATGTCGAGCTTGTCGATGATGCCGAGCGCCATCAATGCGGCAATGCCTTGGCCGTTCGGCGGGATTTCGTGGACGGTGTGGCCGGCGTAATCCTTGCTGATCGGCTGCACCCATTCCGGCGCGAAGCCGGCGAGATCGGCTTCGGTCATCGCGCCGCCGTTTTCCCTTGCATGCTTGGCGACGGCGGCGGCCAGTTCGCCGCGGTAGAAGGCTTCACCCTTGGTTTCGGCGATTTTCTGCAGCGATTTGGCGGCGTCGGCAAAGACGAAGTTTTCGCCGATATGCGGGGCGCGGCCGTTCGGCATGAAGTGTTGTGCGAAGCCAGGCTGGTTCTGCAGGATGGGGATCGCGTTGCTCCATTTCTTCTGTACGACCGGCGAGACCATGTAGCCGCGCGCGGCGAGGTCGATGGCCGGTTCCAGCAGGTCGGCGAAGGGCAGCTTGCCGAACTTGTCGGACAGCGCGGCCCAGGCGGCAATCGCGCCCGGCACAGTGACGGCATCCCAGCCGCGTTCGGGGATCAGGTTGTTGTGCTTCTGCTTGAAGTAATCCGGCGTCCATGCGGCGGGCGCGGTGCCGGAACTGTTCAGGCCGTGCAGCTCTTTGCCGTCCCACACCAGCGCGAAGGCATCGCTGCCGAGTCCGCACGAGACCGGTTCGACGACGACCAGCGCAGCGGCGGCGGCGATCGCGGCATCGACGGCGTTGCCGCCCTTGAGCAGCATGCGCAGGCCGGCTTGCGCGGCCAGCGGCTGCGAGGTGGCGACGGCATTGCGCGCGAACAGCGGCTGGCGGATGGATGGGTAGAGATTGGTCCAGTCGAATGCGTGCATGGATATCCCGGTTGGTATGTGGTCGATGGACATTCTAGCGTTCTGCCGCTGAATGTCGACCTCGGCCGATCAGTGGTCGATCCGCTTGCGCTGAGGCAGTTGCGCCATGGTGCAACGGGCGGCGCGTCGGCTACACTGCGCCGATACTGTCGGCAATTGCAACGGGGGAACGAGCATGTGGCCTTATCCGAAAATCGTCGCGCATCGCGGCGGCGGCACGCTGGCGCCGGAGAACACCATCGCGGCGATGCGCTGCGGGCTGAATCATGGCTTCCGCGCTGTGGAGTTCGACGTGATGCTGGCGAAGGATGGCGTGCCGGTCGTGATGCACGATCCGGAGCTTGGCCGCACGGTGGCGGGCGAAGGCAGCGTAGCGGATTTCACCGCGCGGGAATTGACGGCACGGGACGCCGGCGCATGGTTCGGCGAGGAATTCGAGGGCGAGCCGGTGCCGACTTTCGAGCAGGTGGCGACGTTCTGCATGCAAAACGGTATCTGGATGGATATCGAGATCAAGCCGGTGCCGGGTTTCGAGGAACGCACCGGCTGGGTGGCGGCGCAGGAAACGCGCCGGCTGTTCGCCCACATGCTGGATCATTCACCGGCTGCCTTGCCGCTGCTGTCATCCTTTTCATTTGAAGCATTGCAGGCGGCGAAGCTGGCGGCGCCGGAAATTCCGCGCGGCCTGCTGATGCGCGAGATTGCACCGGACTGGTCGGAGCGCTTGCATGCGTTGAACGCGATTGCGCTGATGACCAATCACCAGTTTCTGACGCCGCCGCTGGCGCGCGCTGTCAAGGAAGCCGGTTTTGGCCTGTTCTGCTACACGGTCAACGATCCGGTGCGGGCGACGGAAATCATGGCCTGGGGCGTGGACGGTTTCTGCACCGATCGCATCGACCTGATCGGGCCGCAGTTTGCAGGCATCACGCCTACCGTTCGCTAGGCCGCTTGCCGAAAGCGGAAACACGCCGTTTCCCGTGGAATTTTTCGTGGTTTTTCCGCATTCCCGACCCTGAAGCGGGCAGGGGCATTGCGCGCTTATCACGTATAATTTGCGGTTTCCCAGCCAACCGGCCTATCCATTTTCACGCACATGAAATCGTCCGAAATCCGCGAAAAATTCCTGAAGTTCTACGAGTCGAAAGGCCACACGGTCGTCGCGTCCAGCCCATTGGTGCCGGGCAACGATCCGACGCTGATGTTCACCAACTCGGGGATGGTGCAGTTCAAGGACGTCTTCCTCGGCACGGACAAGCGCCCCTACGTGCGCGCGACCTCGGTACAAGCCTGCCTGCGCGCCGGCGGCAAGCACAACGATCTGGAAAACGTCGGCTACACGGCGCGCCACCATACGTTCTTCGAAATGCTGGGCAACTGGTCCTTCGGCGACTATTTCAAGCAGGAATCGATTCAGTGGGGCTGGGAACTGCTGACGAAAGTCTACGGCCTGCCGCCGGAAAAACTGCTGGCGACCGTCTATCACGAAGATGACGAAGCTTTCGACATCTGGACCAAGATCATCGGCCTGCCGCCGGAGCGCGTGATCCGCATTGGCGACAACAAGGGCGGCAAGTACAAGAGCGACAACTTCTGGATGATGGCCGATACCGGCCCGTGCGGCCCGTGCTCGGAAATCTTCTACGATCACGGCCCGCACATCGCCGGCGGTCCTCCGGGCAGCCCGGACGAAGACGGCGACCGTTTCATCGAAATCTGGAACCACGTGTTCATGCAGTTCGACATGGCCGAGGACGGCTCGGTCAAGCCGCTGCCGGCACCGTGCGTCGATACCGGCATGGGCCTGGAGCGTCTGGCCGCGATCCTGCAGGGCGTGCACAGCAACTACGAAATCGATACCTTCCAGGCGCTGATCAAGGCGGCTGCGCGTGAAACCAACACGGCCGACCTCGACAACAATTCGCTGAAGGTCATCGCCGACCACATCCGCGCGACGGCTTTCCTCGTCGCTGACGGCGTGATCCCGTCGAACGAAGGTCGCGGCTACGTGCAGCGCCGCATCGTGCGCCGCGCAATTCGTCACGGCTACAAGTTGGGCCAGAAGAAACCGTTCTTCCACAAGCTGGTGAAGGATCTGGTCGAGCAGATGGGCGATGCCTATCCGAAGATCAAGGCCGATGCGGATCGCATCACCGAAACGCTGAAGGCGGAGGAGGAACGCTTCTTCGAGACGCTGGCCAACGGCATGGAAATCCTGGATACGGCATTGGCGAACGGCGCGAAAGTGTTGCCGGGCGATGTCGCATTCAAGCTGCACGACACCTTCGGCTTTCCGCTCGATCTGTCTGCTGACATCTGCCGCGAACGTGGCGTGACTGTCGATGAAGCCGGTTTCAGTGCGGCGATGGAAAAGCAGAAAGCCGCAGGCCGCGCCGCCGGCAAGTTCAAGATGGAACGCGCGGTCGAATACACGGGTGCGGGCAATGTCTTCACCGGCTACGAACATCTGGAAGAGCAGGCGACCGTGGTCGGCCTGTATTTCGAGGGCACGGCCGTCAACGAACTGAAAGAAGGCCAGAGCGGCATCGTCGTGCTGGACACGACGCCGTTCTACGCGGAAAGCGGCGGCCAGGTCGGCGACCAGGGCGTGATCGCGGCCGAGGGCGTGCAGTTCGGCGTCGAGGATACGCAGAAGATCAAGTCGGACGTCTACGGCCATCACGGCGTGCAGTCGCAAGGCACGTTGAAGGTGGGCGACAAGGTCAAGGCGGCTGTCGATGGCGCGCGCCGCGCGGCGACGATGCGCAATCACTCGGTCACGCACATCATGCACAAGGCGCTGCGTGAAGTGCTGGGCGGCCATGTGCAGCAGAAGGGTTCGCTGGTCGATGCCGACAAGACGCGCTTCGACTTCGCGCACAACGCCCCGGTTACGCACGAGCAGATTCTGGAAATCGAAAAACGCGTCAACGCGGAAATCCTGACGAATACCGA
>DATDLO010000120.1:0-5220 GCA_036519215.1 Oxalicibacterium sp. | reverse complement strand
CAGCAACTGCATCACCTGCGCGCCGGCCGCATCGGCCTGCATCGCATCGCGCATGCCGAGCGTGCGCAGTGCCGCATCGGTGACGCCCAGGCATGCGCACAACGATTTGCGACCGGCGAACTGCGCCGCCTGCTGTGCCAGCATGGCGACCATACGCTGCGCATCGGGCACGGCAGCGAGCGCGGCATCGGCCGCATCCCAGCCGCCGAGCACGTTGTCGCGATGCAGTGCGATCTCGGCCGCCATCACGAGATCGGCTTTTTCCGCGATGCCGGCGAAGACGAAAGGCGATTTGAGGAAATCGAGCAGGTTGACCGTTTCCGCGCGCGAAGCGACTAGTTCCAGCCATGCGGCGATCGCGGCGGCGGCGCGCGTGGTCGACAGTTTCCAGCCGGTTTCGTCGGCAACGTGAATCTGCGCGCGTTCCAGCAATGCACGGATGCGACGCGCGACGACGCGATCCTGTGCGACGATGGCGATGCGTTCTTTCCCCTGCGACAGCCAGTCGATGATGGTCTGCGCACCGGCGCGCGCCTCGTCTTCCAGGTGCTGCGCCGGATACAACGCGAGTCCCGACGGCACAGTCAAGGCTTGGTCGTCGATCTCGATGCCGATTCCATTGCCGGACATGACGTCGGCCGGCGCATCGTCTTCCGCCATTGCCAGCATCTCGGGCCATGCTCTCGCGTAGACGGGATCGACGAATGACACATTCCAGTCCAGCGTCATCGTGATGACTGCTTGCCGCTGCGAATAGGCATCGAGGAAAGCCTGCTCCATCGCATCCGGCTCGACCGGGCTGATCCAGAACAACGGCTGGCTCGCATGTTCCGCCAGTTGCATCATCTGCGCGAAACGCACGACGTTCGCATCGCCGATATCCAGCTGGCTTTTCCAGATGGTCCAGACCAGTTGCGTTTCGTCCGACAGCAGATGGCGCGCCACCGGCGACAATTGTTCGAGCGCCTGCTGCCAGCGCCTGTCGGCTTCTTCATCGTCGCCCGTTTTTGCCTGCAGCGACGGCAGCATCGCCTGCGTCAACTCGTCGGACAACGTCAGCAGTGTTTCCGCCAGCGGCAGCAGATCGGTATTGCGGCGCGCGGCGAACAATTTTTTCAGCCAGCCATGCTGGCGCAGTTGCGCATACAACGCCATCAGCCGTTCGCTGGATGCGACAGCCGACGTGCCGGCAGGCGGCAGCAAGCCGAGCGCCGCCGACAGCGTCGTGATCGTCGGCGGCACGAAGGTGCGGCCGATGCGGCGCGCCAGCGCCTGCTTCAGCAATTGCAGGTGTTCGAACGTCGGCACCAGCACGCGCAGGCCCGACAGATCCGATGCATCGCCCACATACCCGCTGTCCAGCATGCGGCGCGCAGCATCGTCCCAGAAGGCGGCGGATGGTGGAATCGTGACGGCAGTGAATGGCATCGGCAGTCGGTGATCGGGCAGTTGAATCGCGTTCAGGTCCGGAATGGAGAAAAGACAAGCAAAGGGACAGCCGCAACAGGCGTCGGGACAGGCAAGTTTTGCATTCTATGCGAGGCCGCTGCAAATTTTCTGGGCCGCGCCACACTTTTTATAAAATGGGTTATGATTTGCGCAGACCCCGCCTGATTACCTATTGTCGTCCCCTAGGAACTTGAATTGAATTGCATCGTCTCCATTTGAGTATCCGGAGGCGTTACAGACAAGCGACAGGAATGTTGTTGCTGCGGCGTCGTTTCATTTCTTTTCTCCTCAAATCGAGGCAAACATGAGCGAAAACATCAAACATATCAGCGATGCGTCCTTTGATACCGACGTATTGAAATCCGACAAACCCGTTCTGGTCGATTTCTGGGCCGAATGGTGCGGTCCGTGCAAAATGATTGCCCCGATCCTGGAAGATGTCGCCAAGGAATACGCCGGCAAGATCCAGATCGCCAAGATGGACGTCGACGCCAACCAGGCCATTCCGGCCAAGTTCGGCATTCGCGGCATTCCGACGCTGATCCTGTTCAAGAATGGCGCTCCGGCGGCACAGAAGGTCGGCGCACTGGCCAAAGGCCAACTGACCGCTTTCATCGACGGCAACATCTGATATAGTTTGGTCCAAGTACACAGCGATGCGCCCGCATCGCTGTGATTCGTAAAAGCGGCAACAACGCACACCACGCAGTTCCCTCCCCCACCTTATTTGATTTCCCGTCCCGGGAAGCCCGACCATGCATTTATCTGAACTCAAGGCGTTACACGTCTCCGCACTGCTCGACATGGCTATCAGCCTCGATATCGACAACGCCGCGCGCATGCGCAAACAGGAACTGATGTTCGCCATCCTGAAAAAACGCGCCAAAGGCGGCGAACAAATTTTCGGAGACGGCGCGCTCGAAGTGCTGCCCGACGGTTTCGGCTTCCTGCGTTCGCCGGATGCCAGCTACATGGCATCCACCGACGACATTTATATTTCGCCTTCGCAAATCCGCCGCTTCAACCTGCACACCGGCGATTCGATCGAAGGCGAAGTCCGCACGCCGAAAGACGGCGAGCGCTACTTTGCACTGGTCAAGGTCGACAAAGTCAACGGCGAACCGCCGGAAGCTTCCAAGCACCGCATCCTGTTCGAGAACCTGACGCCGCTGCACCCGAACAAGATTCTGCAACTCGAACGCGACATGCGCGGCGAGGAAAACATCACCGGCCGCATCATCGACCTGATCGCACCGATCGGCAAAGGCCAGCGCGGCCTGCTGGTGGCGTCGCCGAAGTCCGGCAAGTCCGTGATGCTGCAACACATCGCGCATGCGATCACGACCAACCATCCGGAAGCCGTGATGATCGTGCTGCTGATCGACGAACGCCCGGAAGAAGTGACCGAGATGCAGCGCTCGGTGCGCGGCGAAGTCGTCGCCTCCACCTTCGACGAACCGGCCACACGCCACGTTCAGGTTGCCGAGATGGTGCTGGAAAAAGCCAAGCGCCTGGTCGAAATGAAAAAAGACGTCGTGATCCTGCTGGATTCGATCACCCGTCTGGCACGCGCCTACAACACCGTGATCCCTGCTTCCGGCAAGGTGCTGACCGGCGGTGTCGATGCCAACGCGCTGCAACGTCCGAAGCGTTTCTTCGGCGCCGCGCGTAACGTCGAGGAAGGCGGCTCGCTGACCATCATCGCGACCGCACTGATCGAAACCGGCAGCCGCATGGATGACGTGATCTACGAGGAATTCAAGGGCACCGGCAACATGGAAGTGCATCTGGAGCGCCGCCTGGCCGAGAAACGCGTCTATCCGGCAATCAACCTGTCCAAGTCCGGCACGCGCCGCGAGGAGCTGCTGATCAAGCCGGACCAATTGCAGAAGATCTGGGTGCTGCGCAAGCTGATGTACGACATGGACGAGATCGAGGCGATGGAATTCATCCTCGACAAGATGAAGGCGACCAAAAACAACGCCGAATTCTTCGACATGATGCGCCGCGGTAGCTCCTAATCTGCGCCATCTCTCGTCAAAACGCCGTTGCCGCCCTCGCGGAACGGCGTTTTTTCATGCTGAAACGACATCGTTTCCCGTAAAACCGCTACGTTTGCGCCACATTGCAGTACACATACGACACGGATGCGGTTTTCGTCCGTACGCCGGCTTGCCGCAAGCTGCTGATTTCATTGTATAATTTTGGGCTATTTCCAACCAGGCAAGTGATCGACAATCGGGCCGCGAAGCAGTACAGGCCGACGAAGTGATGATTGGCTACCAAACCATTGAGGCAGAAAATGAAAGAAGGCATTCACCCCGATTACCGTGAAGTCGTGTTCCAAGACATGTCCAACGACTTCAAATTCATCACCCGTTCGACGATCCAGACCAAGGAAACGATCAATTTCGAAGGCAAGGACTACCCGCTGATCAAGATCGAGGTGTCGTCGGAATCGCACCCGTTCTACACCGGCAAGCACAAGATCGTCGATACCGCCGGCCGCGTGGACAAGTTCCGCAAGAAGTTCGGCTCCGTCGGTTCGAAAACCACCACGTCGTAATTCTCGCGTGGATCGAAGAAGGCAGCTGCGGCTGCCTTTTTTATTGTCCGAACTTATCGGGCTAATTTATTGCCGCGACTCTTTCGCTCCGTTTACCCTACTTTTTATTCCATCTTTTGCCCTGATTCTCTTCCCTGATTCGGGTACACCCTGCACGCCGACCGCGGATCGTGCACTGGGCACAGACGTTTTGCGGCACAATAGCGCCGAACCATAAAAAACAGCATTCCTTCATGAAGCCAGTCCGACTCCCCGCCTCCGCCACGCTTGCATTGCCGCGCTGGGCGCTGTTCGCACTGTGCCTGCTGTACATCCTGCCCGGCCTGATCGGCCGCGATCCCTGGAAACCCGACGATGCCACCGGCTTCGGCATCATGTGGACGATGGCGCACGGCTCGCTGGCCGACTGGCTGGCACCGAACGTCGCCGGCCTGCCGATGACGGAAGAAGGTCCGCTCGCCTTCTGGCTCGGTGCGCTGTGCATCAAGCTGTTCGGCTGGCTGCTCGGCGAACCGATGGCGGCGCGTATGGCGCCGATCTGTTTTTTCCTGCTGGGCTCGGCTTCGGTCTGGTACGGCACTTATCTGCTTGGTCGCCGCTCCGAAGCACAACCGCACAAGCTCGCCTTCGGCGGCCAGCCCGAGCCGCGTGACTTCGGTCGCACGCTGGCCGATGGCGCGCTGCTGATCTATCTCGGCTGCCTCGGCCTGCTGGTGCATAGCCACAGCACCACGTCCGAAGCGCTGCAAGTGTCATTGATCGCCTTCTCGCTATACACGACAGCGCGTCTGTTCGAATCGCGCTCGATCGCCAGCGCCGCCGCTTTCGGCATCGTGCTCGGCCTGCTGGCGCTGACGCGCGGCTGGACGCCGTCGCTGGCCTTGTGGATAGGCGTCGCGGCGCTGGCATCGGTGCGCGAACGCGGTGTGCTGTTGAGATTGATCCTGGTCGCGCTGCCGCTGGCAGGACTGGTTTCCGCCGGCTGGTATATCGCTGCCTGGCTTTCCTCGACCGGCATGCCGGCATTCGAGGCATGGATGGCATGGAACTATGCGCAGGTCGGCGCGCCATCGCTATCCACCGCCCAGTATTTCTACAAGAACGTGATCTGGTTCGCCTGGCCAGCCTGGCCGTTCGCGATCTGGGCGGTCTACGCATGGCGGCGCCAGCGCGAATCGCTGCACATCACGCTGCCGCTGACCTAC
>DATDLO010000119.1:0-3918 GCA_036519215.1 Oxalicibacterium sp. | reverse complement strand
CGATGCGGTTCGTCGTCATGAACAGCAGGCCCTTGAAATATTCGAGCGTGCGCAGGAATTCGGCGACGATCGCATTGTGCTGCAGATCGTTGTCGCGGCAACGGATGTAGACGTCGGCTTCGTCCAGCAGCAGGATTGCATCCCAGCGCGCGGCACGGCGCAGGATGGACGATAGATTCTGTTCGACCGAAGCCGCCGTAATGCCGAGTTGCCCTGAATGCACGCGGTACAGCGGCTTGCCGACGACTTCCGAATAGACTTCCGCCGTCAGCGTCTTGCCCAGGCCCGGTGCACCCTTGCACAGGATCGTCGTGCCACCGGACTTGCCTTCGACGATATCCTCCATCAACGAGCTCATGTCGGCCGTCAGGATATCGATCAGATCGCGGTGATGATCTGGCAGGATCAGTTTATCGCGCAGTTCCGGCTTGTATTCGTAAGCCGTGATGTTCTGCACGTGCACCCAGACATTGTGGTGCAGCTCCAGATGGAACAGGTGCAGATAGCAATGCAGCGGAATGCGGTCGAACGCCGTCTCGTAACCGGCATCGCGCCAGAATTCGGCATCCGTCATCATCTCGAAGCGGCGGTCGAGGATTTCCTCGTCATTCACGCAGCGGGCGGCGACGCCGTTCTTGAGCGGCAGCATCGTGGGGCGGCCCTTGTCGTCGACGATGAATGCCGCGTTGGATGCAATGAACTGCTTGCCGAACTGACGCTGGTACACCAGGAAACGCTTGGCCTGCTTTTCGTATTCCTGCTTGAATTCCTTGCATTCCTTGAAGTAGCCGAACTCGCTCAGCAATTCCGGAATCGTGCGGTTGACGATGTCGTGGCGGTTGATGACGATCGCATTGGTCATGCCGGCGCGGCGCATGCGCATGTCGGACGCTTCTTCGCGCGTGGCAGCCTGCATCGTGTTGGCCAGCAGATCGACGACGACATAAGGCGCGCCCTGATCGGGCACCACGTAGCGCAGCCGATGCACCAGCCACGGCAGCATCACGCCGTCCTTGTTGCGGCGGTACAGCCAGCCGTCGATGGCGTCGCGCGCCAGATAGGCGGCCAGACCAGGCACCAGTTTTTCCAGATCGGGAATCGTGCGCGCCTGCGGTGCGTTGTAGATGTTATCCAGCGCCAGCATCTGGAACATCAGCGCGCGGTCTTCATGCGACTTGCTGAGGTTGTACAGCGTATTGAGCGACTTGGCGTCGAACAGCTTGCTGGAAACGATCATCCGGCCATGGCAGACGCCATGTTCGGAAAGACGCTTCGCCAGCGGCGTGTCGGATTCGACCATCTCCAACAAGACGTTGACCAGCGATTCCGGTATTTCAAAATCCATTACAACTCCAGTATCGTGCGCGCTTAGCGGCATCGGGGATTGTGGGAATAGTTATCAGATGCAGCCGGACAGCCGTATTTCAATTCACGCCGCTTTCCTGTCGCATGCGATGGTGTTGCGGAAACGGCAAAAGAAAACGGCTTCCATCCTGGGAAGCCGTACCTTATCGCTGCCAAGACCGGAATACCGCCCGGCGGACGATTCCTGCCACCTCTCATCGCAGCCTTGCTTCCGTTTCATCGCTGAAGAGAGGTTCCTGCTCCATCGCGAGACCATCATAATGCAATACGCAGTACGAGGAAAGGCAGGTCCGGCGTCCTGCAGACGCACATGCGCGCAATTACGGACATCGATTCGCGCAAATACGGACATGCTTTTCCACCGCTGCGGAAAACCGCTTTTCCGAGGGAGAATCCCCCGCTTTGCGGAAAGGCCCATGCCGCCGGACCAACTGGCGGTTGTCGATCACAGGGAGTTTGCGTGTCCAGAGGTGTCCTTTTTTCAATCATCGGGTCGGTGTTGTTCGCCGTGCTGTACTTTTATTCGACGCTGCTGGCCCCGATGGACGGCGAACAAATCTTTGGCTGGCGCACGCTGCTGACCTTTCCCTGCCTGACCGCCTTCATCTGGTGGAGCGGCAAGCAGCAACTGGTCATCGGCCTGGCGCAACGCATGCGCCACGATCCGCGCATCATCATCGGTGCACTGGCCACTTCCGCTTTTCTCGGCCTGCAGCTGTGGCTGTTCATGTGGGCGCCGCTGCACGGCCGCGCGCTGCACGTGTCGCTCGGCTACTTCCTGCTGCCGCTGACGATGCTGCTGACCGGCCGGCTGCTGTATCGCGAACGGCTGTCGCGCCTGCAGAACACGGCAGCGGCCTGCGCCGCAATCGGCGTCGCCAATGCCTTCATCCAAGTCGGCAGCCTGTCGTGGGAAACACTGGCGGTCGCGCTCGGCTATCCGTTCTATTTCGTCATCCGTCGCCGCATGGGCGCCAACCATCTGGGCGGCCTGTGGTTCGACATGGCGTTGCTGCTGCCCGCCGGCCTGTACTTCATCGTGACCGGCAGCGTCGGCATGGATGCACTCGATTCGCATCGCGCCTTGCTGCTGCTGATTCCGCTGCTCGGCGTGCTGAGTTCGACGGCGCTGGTGTTTTACATGCTGTCCAGCCAGATGCTGCCGCTCAGCCTGTTCGGCCTGCTCGGCTATGTGGAACCGGTGCTGCTGGTAATGGTTGCGCTGCTGCTCGGCGAAACCATACGCGGCGGCGAATGGCTGACCTACATTCCGGTGTGGATAGCCGTGGTGCTGCTGGCTGCGGACGGCGTGCGGGCATTGCACCTGCCGCGGAACAGCGCCACCGGCTGAGGCATTTTGCTTTACCATCTGGCTTCGCCTTGCCACACTGGCAGCGCGATCCCGTCTTCTTTCTCCCATCTCATGGCTGATCAATCCACCGCTGCCGTTCTTACCGTCTCCGCCCTGAACCAGGCGGTGGCCCGCATGCTGGAGCGCAGCTTTCCGCTGTCGTGGATTTCGGGTGAGATTTCCAATTTCACGCGTGCCGCGTCCGGCCACTGGTATTTCACGCTGAAGGACGATGCGGCGCAGGTGCGCGCGGTGATGTTCCGCGGTCGTGCGCAATATGCGGACTTCACGCCGCACGAAGGCGATCGCGTCGAAGTGCGTGCGCTTGTCACGCTGTATGCGCCGCGCGGCGACTATCAACTGAACGTCGAAGCAATCCGCCGCGCCGGCGTCGGCAATCTGTACGAAGCCTTTTTGCAGCTGAAAGAAAAGCTCGCTGCCGAAGGACTGTTCGATGCCGCGCGCAAACGTCCCTTACCGGATTTCGTCCGTACCATCGGTATCGTCACCAGCCCGCAAGCCGCGGCGCTGCGGGATGTACTGACCACCTTGCGCCGCCGCGCACCGCATGTCCGCGTCATCCTGTATCCGACGCCGGTGCAAGGCGAAGGCGCTGCTTCGAAGATCGCACAGGCGATCGCCACGGCTTCGGCACGCAACGAATGCGACGTGCTGCTGGTATGCCGCGGTGGCGGCAGCATCGAGGATCTATGGTCGTTCAATCATGAAATCGTGGCGCGCACCATCGTCGGTTCAGACATTCCCGTCATCGTCGGTGTCGGCCACGAGACGGATTTCACCATCGCCGATTTCGCCGCCGACCTGCGCGCGCCGACGCCTACCGCCGCGGCCGAACTCGCCGCACTGCCGCGCGCCGACTGGCTGGCGCAACTGGAAGGCCATGCCGACGACCTGCAGTACGCCTTGCGCAAACGCCTGTCCGACGCTTCGCAGACGCTGGACTGGCTGTCGCGCCGCCTGATCAGCCCATCGGCCTATATCGCGCATGAGCGCGTCAAGCTGCAGAGCCTGCAGGCGCGCTTGCATCACGCCCATCGCATGCCGCTGGACACGGCACGCTTTGCACTCGCGCAGTTGCGCCAACGCTGGCAGGCACAACTGCCAGATACACGTGCGCCGCGCATCCGCATCGCCGCACACGCACGCCACCTGACGAGCTGCGCACGCGCGCATCTGGATCG
>DATDLO010000118.1:0-3612 GCA_036519215.1 Oxalicibacterium sp. | reverse complement strand
CGAGATAATGGCCGGGCAGGTCGGCCAGCATGCGACCCTTGTATTTACCGTAAGGCATGGCCATCGTGACGAGCTTGTGCAGATGATCGAGATGCATGATGCGCGTGAAAAATCAGAAAGGCGAATGAGTGTAGCGATGTCGGTCGAAAACCGTGCGATACATTCTCCACCTGATACACATGGAAAAGAAAGTAAGAAAGTAAAAAAGAAGGGAAGAGAGAATTGAAAGAAGCTCAAACAAGGAAATATGCCATCCGCGCCGAACGATCCGACGACGCCGATGCCATTCGTCGGATTACACAGACGGCTTTTGCGCTCGCCGAACACAGTAGTGGCACCGAGGGTGCCATCGTCGATGCGCTACGCATGGCTGGTGCGCTTGCCGTTTCCCTGGTCGCAACGATGGATGACGAAGTGGTCGGCCATATCGCATTCTCGCCGGTGACGATCGGCGCGGCGACCGGCTGGTTCGGTCTGGGACCGGTTTCCGTCCGGCCCGACATGCAGAAGCAAGGTATCGGCGGCGCGCTTGTTGGCGAAGGATTGATCCGTTTAAGGGCAATGCACGCGCGAGGATGTGTCGTGCTGGGCGATCCAGGCTATTACCAGCGCTTCGGCTTCGCACACGATCCGGCAATTCGCTATGAAGGTGTCCCGCCCGAATATTTCCTGCGACTGTCGTTCGACGGTTCCGGCGCATCGGGCAAAGTCGTTTATCACGAAGGTTTTTTTGCGTCCTGATATTCGCGACACTGATTCGCGGCACTTCGCATGTCGACAGGCATGCGCAGATAAAAGTAGTGCGATGTCATTGCCGCATCGTCGATATCGAAAAATCCACGAATCATGCAATCGCTTCTTGTCATGCATGCCTTCCTGACACGGGGAAGGGCAGTTTTGCTGTCGCGTGCATTGCATGCGTGACCACATAGAGCGGAATGTCGATATAATGAGAATCATTGTTATTTGAGAAGATGCCGTGAACCTCTCCGAACTCTCCCCGTTTACCTCCGCAGTAGTGGACACCGTCACCGGCCTCGACAGCAACGATCCGATCGCAAAGCGCCTTCGCGAACTGGGCTTCGTCGAAGGCGAACCTGTTAGCATCGTCGCGCGCGGCCCGGTCGGCGCCGATCCGCTGCTGGTGCAGATCGGCTTCACGCGCTTTGCATTGCGCCGCTCGGAAGCCCAGCGCGTCCACGTTCATCCCGCCTGATCCTTTCCTGAATACTCAATGGCTATTTCTCGTATTGCGCTGGTCGGCAATCCCAATTGCGGCAAGACCGCCTTGTTCAACCAACTGACGGGCAGCCGCCAGAAGGTCGCCAACTATGCCGGCGTGACGGTCGAACGCAAGGAAGGCCGCTTCACTGCGCCGTCCGGCCGCGCCTTCCATGTGCTCGATCTGCCGGGCGCCTACAGCCTGGATGCAACCAGCCCCGATGAAGTCATCACGCGCGATATCTGCCTGGGCCGTGTGGCAGGTGAGGCTGTGCCGGAACTGATCGTCTGCGTCGTCGATGCGACCAACCTGCGCCTGCATTTGCGCTTCGTACTGGAAGTGAAGAAGCTCGGCCGGCCGATGATCCTCGCCTTGAACATGATGGATGCGGCACGCAAGCGCGGCATCCGAATCGATCGCGAAGAACTGCAACGCCAGCTCGGCATGGATGTCATCGAAACGGTGGCGATTCAGCACGGCGGCACGCAAGCACTGATCAAGCATCTGGATGCGATCGATGCGCCGCTGCCGGCGCGTGCGGAAGAGGTGGATGCCGATGTCCACGGCCAGGTGCGCCGCATCCTGTCGGCAGCCGTGACGATGCCGCGTTCTACGTCAGTCATTGACGATGCACTCGATCGCTGGCTGCTGCATCCGGTGCTGGGCCTCGTCATCCTGGCGGTCGTGATGTTCTTCATCTTCCAGGCCGTGTTCTCATGGGCCGAGCCGCTGATGGACGGCATTACCGAAATCGTGACCGTTACCGGTGAATGGTTCGGCGCAACGCTGCCGGATGGCCTGCTGCGCAGCCTGGTGGTGGACGGCATTTTCGCCGGCCTCGGCGCGGTGCTGGTATTCCTGCCGCAGATCCTGATTTTGTTCCTGTTCATTCTTGTGCTGGAAGAATCCGGTTATCTGCCGCGCGCGGCTTTCCTGCTGGATCGCATCATGTTCAAGGCCGGGCTGACGGGGCGTTCCTTCATTCCGCTGCTGTCCAGCTTTGCCTGTGCGATTCCCGGCATCATGGCCACGCGCAGCATCCAGGATCCGCGCGACCGCTTGACGACGATTCTCGTTGCGCCGCTGATGACCTGCTCGGCGCGCCTGCCGGTGTACACGCTGCTGATCGGCGCCTTCATTCCGGGCACCACGGTTTGGGGCATCTTCAACCTGCAGGGCATCGTGCTGTTTGCGCTGTACGTGGGCGGCATCGTCAGCGCGCTGGCGGTGGCCTGGTTCATCAAGTACATCCGCAAGGACAAGAGCGAACACGCATTGCTGATGGAATTGCCGTCGTACCGGTTGCCGAATGTGCGCAGCGTCGCCATCGGCCTGTGGGAACGCGCGCTGATCTTCCTGCGCCGCGTGACGACCATCATCCTGTCGCTGACCATCGTGTTGTGGTTCCTGACGACTTTCCCCGGTCCGCCGGAAGGCGCGACGCTGCCGCCGATCGACTACAGCATCGCCGGCCGCATCGGCCATGCGCTGGAATACGTGTTCGCGCCGATCGGTTTCAACTGGCAGATCTGCATCGCACTGGTTCCCGGCATGGCGGCGCGTGAAGTAGCCGTATCTGCGCTCGGCACCGTCTATGCGATGTCCGGCAGCGAGGATGTCGTGGCATCGCAACTCGGCTCATTGATCGCGACGCAGTGGCCGATGGCGACGGCGTTCTCGCTGCTGGTCTGGTATATCTTCGCGCCGCAATGCCTGTCCACACTGGCCGTCGTCCGACGCGAAACCAATTCCTGGCGTACAGTAGCGGTGATGGCCGGCTACTTGTTCGGGCTGGCTTATCTGGCTTCCTTCATTACGTACCAGGTCACCAAGGCATTGACATGATGCATTCCGATACCGTGCAGCAACTGATCATCGGCGCGATCGTACTGGTCAGCGCATTGCATGTGCTGCGCCGTCTGCTGCCGAAGTGGATGCATGCGCGGCAACAGGCGTTGGCGGCGTTGCTGGACAGACCGCAACGCCCGGCGGCATTACGTGCATTGGGCCGGTGGCTGCGCCCCGGCGAACAGGCGGGCGGCGGTTGCGGCAGCGGTTGCAATACCTGCTCTACTTGCGAATCGAATCCCGAGGCCGACGGCAAGACAGACAAGGCCGGACCCGACATCAAGCCGCTGAAATACCATCGGCATGACCGGGCAAATCGATAGCAGCCTGGTTTGGTTCTTGAAGCAGACATCAAACAAAAACGGCCGGCGCGATAGAACGCCGGCCGTTTTTATTTGATGTGCGCTTTTATTGCATATGCAATCCGGCCATGACTTCGGTCGAATGCGAATCGTCCGTCAACAGGCGATGCAGCAGGTTGGCATCGGCCGTGCGGGTGGCAGTGGCACGCGCATTCAGCAGCACCATGACGGCATCGCGGC
>DATDLO010000117.1:0-16179 GCA_036519215.1 Oxalicibacterium sp. | reverse complement strand
AGTACGCATTGGTCTCGGCGCGACGGAAACGCTTTTCGCTATACAGTTCGGGCGCAATGCCGCCATTCTCTATGGTGCCTTCGCTGTGGAAGTGCAGTGCGGTGATGAACAGGACGCCGAAATCGCCGTCGATTGTGTAGCGGCTGCCGTCCTGATGCCAGGCGATGGTGCCGCTGCCATAGGTGGGCTGGCCTTCGATTGGCGTCTTCTGTAAATCGTATTCCAGTTTGGCGGACGGGGGCAGATCGATGATGTAATCCGGTACCACCGGTTCTGCAATGCCGGCTGGCTGGCCGGCGGCAGCACCTTCTGCGTCTGGTTGCGATACGGCCGCAGTCTGCACATCGGCAGGCTGTTCTGCCGAAGCTGCGACAGGCGGCGGTGGCGGTGCGGATTTTGCCAGGGCCGAACGCGCTTTGGGACGAGGTTTAGGTTTGGGCTTCGGTGCCGGAGCGGGCGGGGACGGAGGGGCGATCAGTTCCGCATCGATCACATCATCTTCCACCGTCGACGGAGATGGCAGCCGTATCCATTCGCTGGCGTGACCGATGACAAGCAGGTGCAGTAAAAGGGAAAAAACCAGCACGAAGAGCCAGCGCAGCGATCTGCGCGTATCGGTGCTGGGGGCGGGGCGTGTCATGGGCGCTAGTGTAAACGAGCGCCTGTTCCGGTGTGCGTTCTGTTACTCTTGGTCATCCCGTTTTGGAGCGTTGTCTTGGAGCGTTGCCGCATGCCAGATTCTCTGTCGATCGTTGTTCGTCCGCATGCCGTGCATGCCTTGTCGCCGACAGGTTCGCCGGCGGGAGGCGACGCCGCATGATCTGGTTCTTTTCCTATGTGATGGCTGGCGCTTTCGTCGGCGTGCTGGCGGGGCTGCTCGGCATCGGTGGCGGCATGACGCTAGTGCCGATCATCGCGGCATTGTTCGCCGCCCAGCATTTCGCGCCGGATCATGTGGTGCATATGGCGCTGGCGACCTGCATGGCGTCGATCGTTTTCACGTCCAGTTCCAGTGTGCGCGAGCATATGAAGTTCGATGGCGTGGACTTTCACATCGTCAAGCGGATGACGCCGGGCCTGGTGGTGGGGAGCCTGCTGGCGACGTCCGTTTCGGCGTGGATTCCGCAGCGCCATCTGGCGTTGAGTTTTGCCATCATCGTGTTTTTCGGCGCGACGCAAATCCTGCTGAACAAGAAGCCGAAGGCGGCGCGGGAATTGCCCGCGACCGGACCGTTGTTTCTGGTCGGGCTGATAATCGGCATCATCAGCGGCCTGGTGTCGGCCGGCGGCGCCTTTCTTACAATCCCGTTTATGCTGTGGTGCGGCGTACCGATGAAGAAAACGATCGGTACCGGCGCGATGATGGGCATCCCGCTGGCCGTGGTGGGCACGATCGGCTACATCATTTCCGGTTGGCGCATTCCGGAACTGCCGGAAGGCACGATCGGTTTCATTTCGATTACGGCATTGATCGGCATCGTTTGCGGAAGCGTGGTGACGGCACCCATCGGCGCACGTCTAACGCACCGGCTGCCGGTGCCGATACTGAAAAGGATTTTCGCCTGCCTGCTCTACGTGCTGGCGGTGAAGATGCTGTGGACTTACTGGTAGCGCTCAGAACGGGCGCTGAAGTTTAGTTTTTGCTCAGTTTTTGCGTGAAAATTTCGCGGCCAGCTGATTCAGCTTGTCGGCACGGCGGCGTTCCGCTTCATCGGCCTTGCGCTGTGTTTCCTCCGCCTGACGTTGCACCTTGCGCTGTTCGGCATTCTTCTTGAAGCGTTCCTTCAGCGTAGTGGCGGCGTGTGCCCGGTGTTCGTCGGTCACGGCATCGGCTTCGGTACCGTCGAGGTTGAAGCGGACCGTGGCCTTTTCCATGCTCTTCAGATAGCGCAATGAATTGGTGTGCATGCCCAGTGCCATGCGCAGCACGCGACGGCTGACGTCGGGCATCTGCGCGATCAATTGCTTGTCGATGCCGATGGCCAGCGGTTGGCAATCGCCGAAGACGGTGAATTTTTCCTGGATTTCCTTGAGCAGTGTGCGTGCGGTCTGAAGGGCGGTCGGTGCGGATTCGTTGGTCGTCATGAACGGCGAAGAACAATGGGTGGATACAGGGTGCGCAGGATATCATGCGCACTGTGCAATTGCCTGCGACGGCGTGGTATTTATCCGACGTTGCCGTAATGAATGAAGAATGGCAGAAACGAAAATGACAACGGATGACAATGCGGATGACGGTATCGGGGAAGCGATCGAGCGACCGTGGATCGTTCTGAAGGATACCTACGATATCGAAACGTGGATCGATCACCAGAGCCGCCATCTGCAGCACAGGCTTGCGGGCGGCCGTGTCGATACCGGCTACGGCATCGGTTTTCGATTGGCGGCAGGAGGGGAAATCTACATGCATACATCGCCGGAAGGCATGGTGCTTTTGGACGTGACGGAAGAGGCCGGATGGATTGCGCCGGTGATTGCCGCGGCGACCGGGGCGCAAATGCCGGCCGGGCGCATCTGGACCTTGTCGGTGGAGAGGCTGACGCAATTGCTGTTCGGGCTGAATGGATTGATTGCGACGACGCGTATCGTGACGGATCACGATTTTCGCATTCGCAAGCGGTGATCCAGGCGGACATCGGATAAAAAAACGGCCCGGTGAGCAATGCTCCCGGGCCGTTGTCAATCAACTACCGCGTTGCGGCAGAAGTACCGGTAATGATTACGCTGCGGTAGCAGGCTTGCTGTGGCGCTTGGCGAGGTAGGTACCGACGATGACGACGCCGATAGCCAGAACCAGGCCAGGGATGCTCAGGTGGCCGGCACCGAACAGCGACAGTTCGTGGTGCGGGATGTTCGTTTCGATCCACGGTGCGACAGCGGTATCGGAGAACAGCATTTCACCAGCCAGATAGCCCAACAGTGCGGCCCCCAGCGTGACGATGATCGGGAATTTTTCCATCAGCTTCAGCACCAGCGTGCTGCCGAACACGATCAGCGGAACGCTGATGGCCAGACCGATGATCAGCAGGACGATGTTGCCGTCTGCTGCAGCAGCCACGCCCAGCACGTTATCCAGGCTCATCACCAGATCGGCGATCAGGATGGTCTTGATCGCGCCCCACAGGTTGGATTTGCCTTCGATGTTTTCTTCGCCCTCGTCTTCTGCCAGCAGTTGCACGCCGATGTAGAACAGTGCGACGGCGCCGATCAGTTTCAGGTAAGGCAGCGTCAGCAATTGCAACGCGAAGATGGTCAGCACGATACGCAGGATGATCGCTGCGGCACTACCGTACAGGACGGCCATTTTCTTTTGCTTTGGCGGCAGCGATTTGGCCGCCAGCGCGATCACGACCGCGTTGTCACCCGACAGCACGATGTTGATCAGGATGATGTTGCCTAGGGCGGCCCAAAAGGCCGGGGAGCTTAAGAGTTCCATTATCTTCCTCAAGTTTTCTAGCGCGCTCCGTACGGCTGAAGCGACGTTGGTCAGTGCGGCGGTCGTTTGCCGACCGTGTTGTTATCGATTATCAGAAAAATCTGAAGATCGTTTGTGCCGCACCATTTATTTGTGCACTTCATCCGGCGCCGTGCCGGATATCCATCCACCGTCGGAACTGCATCGAACCGGTGATGGCGGAAAGCTATATTTCCTAGGGAGATACAGCCTAAATGCACAGTCGCAGGTTATCGCCGGGAAGCTTAAGAAGAGATGAAGATGATGTTAAATACTCGTTAAAGTTGTCTTAAAATCAATTCGAAAATTACTACCATTTTTGGGATTATTTTCTACATGCAAGCGAGCCCCGAGGTATTCGCAGATGCGCATCACGAGTGCGAGTCCGAGACCGGTGCCAGCCGAGCCGATCAGCGGCTTAGTCGGGATGCCGTTGCTGAGATGAGCGTGGACCGATTCCGACAGGCCGGGGCCGGTATCTTCGACGATCACGGAGTGGTCTTCCACGCGTACGGTGACGGTGCCGCGATCCGTGTATTGGCATGCGTTGCGGATCAGGTTGCCGATCGCGGAGGACAGCAGCTCCTTGTGCGCGGCGACGGCGAAATCGTTGTCGCCCTCGTAGCGCAATTCGACAGGCTTGTTGGCAAGCAACGGACGGCAGCGCGCGACCTGTTCACGGATGACGTCGTCGACATAGGTTTGCGGCCGGTTGATGCGATCCGGCGCGCGCGCCAGCATCAGCAGCACGCCGACGCATTCGGTGGCATCGCTGGCGGCGCGCAGCACGCGTTGTGCGGCAGCCTGCAGCGCGGGGCGGTCGGCAGTCTGGTCGACCAGCAGTTCGGCGGCGCCGGTGATGATGGTCAGCGGCGTGCGCAATTCATGGCTGACGTCGCCGGTGAAGAAGCGTTCGCGTGCCAGGAAGCGCTGCAGTTCGGCCGTGTGGTCGGCGAAAGCGCGCGCCAGCACGCCGAGTTCGTCCTTGCTGGACAGCAGCGGCAGGTCGGAAGAAACGCCTTCGTTGCTGACGTAATCGGCCAGGTCGATGATGGGTTCGACGAAACCGTGCGCGATGAAGCGGCCGAGGAACAGCGATAGTGCGACGAATCCGAAGAAGCCGGCGATGATCATCGCCCAGATTGTGCGTTCGATACTCTTGTACTCGCTGGCGCGGTCGACGACGACATATTCGCCATCGGCATCCTCGCCGATCAGTACATGGACGACCTTGCCTTCGAAGACGGGCTTGTCGACGCCGTGTTCCAGGTTGCGCAAGTCCTCGGGGATGCTGTCGCCATGGTAGAAGCTGATGTCGGAGGGCATTTCGACCGGCAAACCGGCGGCATGGCGCGGCGAGGCCCAGGCGGCGATGCTGCGCAGGTGTTCGTCGACCAGCAGGTCTTCGACGCCTTCGATGGCGACGGCGGCAACGATGCCGAAGAAGGTGCAGATCGCCAGCGCAAAGAACAGGTACGCGATGACGATGCGGCGGCGCAGCGTGCTAGGCCGTGTCATCCGCTGCCACCAGCCGGTAGCCTATGCCCTGTACGGTACGCAGCATGGCGAAGGAGTGGGACTTGTCCAGCGCCTGTCGCAGTGCGTGAATGTGCGTACGCAGCGCATCGCTGTCGGGCGGGTGATCGCCCCAGACTTCCAGTTCCAGCGTCTCGCGCGAGACGACTTTCGGCGCTTCCTTCATCAGGCAGGTCAGGATCTTGAAGCCGGTCTTTGTCAGGTTGACCGGCACGCCGTTGCGGCTGACCTGGTAGGTCGAAGTATCGAATACCAGATCGCCTACCGTCAGCGCGTTGGTCGTCTGGTTCTTGCCGCGTGCGCGGCGGATCAGCGCCTTCAGGCGGACTTCCACCTCCAGCAGCGAGAACGGCTTGACCAGATAGTCATCGGCGCCGCTGTCGAAACCGGCGACCTTGTCGTCCAGCGTGTCGCGCGCGGTCAGCATCAGCACTGGAGTGTCCTTCTTCAGTTCGTCGCGAATGCGGTGACAGACGGCCAAGCCGTCGATGCCGGGCAGCTTGACGTCGAGAATCATCGCGTCGTACTCGTGTTGCGCGGCCAGTGCAAAACCGGCATAGCCGTTGGTGGCCGAATCGAGTACGTAGCCGCGCGGCTCCAGGAATGCGTACAGGTTGGCGACGATGTCGGCGTTGTCTTCGATGATCAGGATGCGCATGGATATGAAGGCGTCGGTGCGCCGTAGTCTTTCTGTTTTGTTACCGGGGAATGGGATGCGCGGTGCGGCGTTTCGCGCCGGCGGCAAGACCGATCCAGCGCGTATCCTAGCATTCCGCCAGTGCGCGCTGCCAGCGGCGAGGCGGGCAGCCCGGGCTGGCCCCAGGTTGTTTGCGGTGGGTGATTATATGCGCGGACGGCGCCGCGCGCGGCGTCAATTCTTCGCCAGGGCCTTTTCGATGGCCGCGATCAGCGCTGGGTCGTCCGGCGTGACTTTCGATGGATAGCTGCCGACAACATTGCCGCGGCGGTCGAGCAGTATCTTGTGAAAATTCCATTTCGGCTGCTGGGCGCCGGCATGGAACAGCGATTGATAGAAGGCATTGGCCTGCGTGCCCGACACCGGGCTTTTGGCAAACATCGGGAATTTCACGCCGTAGGTATTGGTGCAGAAATCGGCGATCTTGCTGTTGGCGTCGGGCTCCTGCCGGAAATCGTTGGAAGTGAAGCCGAGCACGACCAAACCCTGTGCCCCGTAGCGCGCGTACAGCTTCTCCAGTCCTTCGTACTGGTTGGTATAGCCGCAGTAGCTGGCGGTATTGACGACTAGGATCACGTTGCCGGCATAGCGGCACAGGTTTTGCGGTGCTTCGTCCTGCAAGCGTGCGAGCGTGTGATTCAGCACGGCAGGGCAGGAGGCCGCAGGAGATGGCGTCGTTGCGGTGCTCTGGGCGTGGGAAGGTGCCCCGAACAGTGCGCCGGTCAGAAGTAGCAGCGATAAACGAAGAAGTGGTCTGAACATCATGGCAGGTGAAAGTCTATCAACAAGGAAGTACCGTGCATGCAGAGAAGTTTCCTGCATCGTATTGCAATTTCATGACAAATGGCGGGCATCCGCTTTTAAACGGCCAATTTGAACAAATTGTTGCCATTCGTGAATTTCTTTCAGCGTTTTGCTTGACGAAACCTGTCGGATTTGTCGGTTTTGCGCGAATTTCTTGGTAGAATCAAGGACTTAACGCAATCCATCTCATCTCAATCCATATTAATAAGGGACGTATGCTGTACCCAGAATTGTTCAAATCGTTGGAGCAGGTTCGCTGGAACATGGAAAACGATATTCCGTGGGATGAATTCGACGGTTCCAAATTGACCGACGAACAGGCACAAACGATTCGCATGAATGCGATCACCGAATGGTCGGCATTGCCGGCTACCGAGATGTTCTTGCGCGATAATCGCGGCGACAGCGATTTTTGCGCTTTCATGTCCGTCTGGTTCTTCGAAGAGCAGAAGCATTCGCTGGTGCTGATGGAATATCTGCGCCGTTTCCGTCCGGAGCTGGTGCCGACGGAAGAGGAACTGCACAACGTGCGTTTCGAATTTGATCCGGCGCCTGCGCTCGAAACCCTGATGATGCACTTCTGCGGCGAAATCCGCCTGAACCACTGGTATCGCTGTGCCGCCGACTGGCATACGGAGCCGGTCATCAAGCAGATCTACAAGATCATCAGCCAGGACGAGGCGCGCCACGGTGGTGCCTACCTGCGTTACATGAAGAAAGCCTTGAACGAAGTCGGCGACAGCGCGCGCGCTGCCTTTGCCAAGATCGGCGTGCTGATGGCATCGGCGCGTCGTACCGAGAAGCCGTTGCACCCGACCAATCTGCACGTGAACCAGGCGCTGTTCCCGAACGACACGGTGCAATCGCGTCTGCCTGATCCGGAATGGCTGGAGCGCTGGCTGGATTTCCAGATCAAGTTCGACAGCGAATGGGAAAAGAAAGTGGTCGACCGCATCCTGCACAATATGTCGCTGCTGTTCGAACGCACGTTCGGCACGGTGCAGGAACTCAACCGCTACCGCAAGGAAATCGTCAATCGCATGGGTGCGCAGCCGGAACCGGCCTGAGCATCGATTTCTTTCAATCCGAAAAGCCGCAATTGCGGCTTTTTGTTTATCGACATCAGGAGTGGCAATGCAGCGACGTACGTTGATGAAGGCAATGATGGCGTGTTGCGTGTCGCCGGCTTTGGCGCATGCGGCCGGCGGGCGGCAGGACAGTCCGACGATCGAGGTATACAAGAGCGAGACCTGCGGCTGTTGTACGCAATGGGTTGCACATTTGCAGGAAAACGGTTTCAGGGTGAAGGCGCACAACGTGCCCAATACGGCGGCCTATCGTGCACGTTTTGGTATACCCGCGGCTTTGGGAAGTTGTCATACGGCGGCTGTCAGCGGTTATGCGCTGGAAGGGCACGTGCCGGCGGCTGAAATACGCCGTTTGCTGGTAGAAAAACCGCGTGCCGTCGGCCTGGCAGTTCCCGGCATGCCGCTCGGTTCGCCTGGGATGGAAATGCCGGGGCACGCGGTCGATGCCTACGATGTGCTGTTGCTGCGCACGGATGGGCGCCAGGAAGTGTATCGGCGTTACGAGGCACGATGAACGCCGCCGCGGTTATACGTAAAAAAGGACGCAGCATGCGTCCTTTTTTGTTTCTTCTTCCGGTAATTCTTGCGGTTCAGTGATGATGGCTCATCTCCGAGTGATTCATGCTGCCGTCGTCGATCACAATGGTGGTTTCCATTTTGCCGCCTTTGCGGAAGGTCAGCGTCAGCGGCAGCCGGTCACCGGCCTTCAATGGTGCCTTCAGGCCCATCAGCATCAGGTGATAGCCATCGCCGGGACGCATGGTGATCTTTTCGCCGGGCTTGATGTCGATCGAACCGATTTCACGCATCCGCATTACGTTGCCGTTCATTGCCATCGTATGGATTTCCACCGATTGCGCGATGGGCGATTGTACGGCGACGAGGGTGTCAGGATGATCGCCGCGATTTTCCAGCGTCAGATAGGCGCCGCCGCTGGTCTGGCCCGGCATGGTGGCGCGTGCATAGGAATGGTCGACGCGAATGGTGCCGGCCGGATTCTGCTGCGCGATGGCGGTCGAAGCGATCAACGCGGCCGATAGGGATGCGATGAAGAACGTGACAGAGCGAAAATTCATGGTTTCTTCCGTATCGAAAACCGCAGGCGGGACGCGCCACGCGGCAGGTTGGAAAGGCGGCGTGCGCCGCAGCCGCACCGCAGCTGCGCATATCGTAGCTTAAGTTTGTCATACGGGTTCGTACACGAGTTGCGGTTCAGCTGCCGCCGGAAAAACCATTCTGCCGCCATGCCTCGTAGACCACGACGGCGACGGTATTGGACAGGTTCAGGCTGCGATTGTCCGGGAGCATCGGCAGACGGATGCGTTGCGCGGCAGGAAAGGAATCGCGTAACGCCGGTGCCAGCCCGCGGGTTTCCGAACCGAATACAAAAATATCGCCCGGCCGGAACGTGACGCTGGCGAAAGGTGTCGAACCGTGCGTCGTCAGCGCGAACATGCGCGACGGATCCAGCGGCGATTCGGGTGTGGCCGAATCGAGAAAAGCCTGCCAGTCGCGATGCACCTTCATCGTTGCATAGTCGTGATAGTCGAGACCTGCGCGCCGCATCTTTGCATCGTCAAGCGGAAAGCCGAGGGGTTCGATCAGGTGCAGCTGCGCGCCGGTATTGGCGCACAGGCGGATGACATTGCCGGTATTGGGCGGAATTTCCGGTTCGACCAGGACGACATGAAACAAGTGATTCTCCTTCGTGGTTCGCGCCGACTGGCGCGCAATATGCATGGCGATGGCGGCGATACGCCATGGGCGCAATGATACTGGCCTTGCACTACCGTTGTAGGCTGTTATTTCAGCGGTGTGCGTGCAAATACCAGATTGGTGACGCGGGAGGCGCCGCAGCGTTTCAGCGTGGCGGCGACCTCGTTGAGCGTTTCTCCTGTGGTCATTACGTCATCGACGACGGCCACGTGCCGGCCTTGAATGTGCTGCATCGCATGTGGTTTCGGAACAAAGGCCTGACGGATGTTGCGATGCCGTTCGTCCGGATGGAGTCGCGACTGCATCAGCGTTTCGCGTGTACGCGCCAGCAATTGCGGCTCAAGCGGGATGGCAAGCATGCGGGCCAGCGGTCGGGCGATTTCCAACGCCTGATTGAAGCCGCGTTCTGCCAGGCGTTTATCGCCCAAGGGAACGGCGGTAAGCAGCTCGGGCATCGGCATGTCGGCTTGTTGTATCGCCTGATGCAGCAGACGGGCAAACAGCGGAGCGAGTGCGAGACGGCTGCCGAATTTCAGTGCCAGTACCAGCTGATCGAGCGGTGCCGCGTAATCGGTGACGACGATGGTCGTATCGAAGGCGCGCGGTGCAGCCAGGCAGGTTCCGCATCGTTGCGTATGGTGGTTTTCGCCTGGAGAAACAGGCAGGCCGCATTGCCGGCAGCGATGCTCGCGCGCGGCAAGAAAATGCTTGTCGCAGGCATTGCATAACGCGGTGTCTCCACTCGAACCGCATAGGATGCATGAAGACGGAATGGCGCGTGATAGCGCATGCGGAATGGCCGATGGCAGGCGTTTCGCCAATTGCAGCGTCCAGTCGGGAAACCGATCGAGCATCGCAGCCTTGTCTCCATGCGTGTAAACTTGCACGCATTATCTCATTGCCGATCTTGCTTCCATCGTGACTGTCGAACATACCCCCTCGGATTCTCACATCAGCGCGCCCATCGATCTGGCGCGTGTACGCTCGCTGTTCGACGATCCGTCACGGATCGTCGAATCGCAATTCCTGCGCCGCGAAGTGGCGCAGCGCATGCATGAGCGACTGGCGCTGATCAAGATCGAACCGCGGCACGTACTGGATGCCGGCTGTGGCGAAGGCGCGGATCTGGCGGCCTTGCAGAAACGTTTCCCCCAGGCGGAAGTGATCGGACTGGATGCGTCGGTGGCGATGTTGCGCCAGGCGCAGTCGGTGCAACAGGAAGGATTATCGGCATTGCATCGATTGCTGCAGCAATGGCTGCCGGGCAGAAACGGATCGAGCGGTGCGCGCGGCGGACTGTTGTCAGGCAATTTTGCGCAGTTGCCTTTCGGTGTGGATGCGGTCGATCTGGTGTGGTCCAATCTGGCGCTGCACTGGGATCCGCAGCCCGATCGCGTATTTGCCGAGTGGCGGCGCGTGTTGCGCCAGGATGGCCTGTTGATGTTTTCCTGTTTCGGTCCTGATACGTTCAAGGAGTTGCGCACCGCCTTCGCCGCTGCCGATGCGACGCCGCACGTGCTGCCGTTCGTCGATATGCACGATTTCGGCGACATGCTGGTCCAGGCCGGGTTTGCCACGCCGGTAATGGACATGGAAACGCTGACCGTCACTTACGGTTCGGTCGAGCGCCTGATGGCCGATGTACGCGCCTGCGGTGGCAATCCGCTCGATACGCGCAGTCGGGGGCTGATGGGCCGCCAGTCGTGGCGGCGTGTCACGGAGTCGCTGGAGGGGATGCGGTCTGCAGACGGCAAGATCCCGCTGACGTTCGAGATCGTGTACGGCCATGCGTTCCGGCCTGTGCCGCGCACAACGGCGAGCGGAGAGGCGATCATTCGTTTCGATTTGCCAAGGAAATAAGAGGACTGATCTCCTCGGCGGTACGCGACCGGTGTCTTGCTGCAGTGCGCAAGACGGCGCAAAAATACTGCGTGAAATCAGTGAAATCGGGCGCAAAGCCATGCGTGGCGTGCGCCGGGGCGCGGGATTTTTTATGCTTGATCAGTCTGACAATTCAGACTTATACTTCGACGGTTTTGCGCGATAGTGATATGGTGGGCGCAGTCCGTTCAGGCGGTGCACGATGAGTATGAACCGTGAATGGCTGCTGAGGCGTAACTGCTCCATTTCCCCGCGGCAGCTGGCGAAGGCTTATGCAATTCTGTGTACGGCATCGCTGGCGGTCGCAATCTATTTCACCTATCGCGGTGCGTGGTTCATCCTCGGCTTTTCGTTAATGGAATTGACGGCGGTTACCTGTGCATTCATCCATTACGCTCGCCACGCGACAGATCGCGAACACATCGTTCTGACGGACGACTGGCTGTTGGTCGAGCTGGTCCGGGGCGAGAAGTCGCAGCAGTTCCGATTGAGACGGAACCGGACAATCATTATTCAACCGGCTTCGCACAATCGATTGATTGGTCTGGAATCTTCCGGTATACGTGTCGATGTGGGACGATTCCTGACGGAAGGCAAGCGGCGACAGTTCCTGCAGGAGCTGCGCCGGGAACTGGGTGAGGAGACAAGCAGGTTTACCCGGTACCAATAACAAAATTCTTATTTTGGGCTTTTGGGGAAATCATGAAACATGCGAAGCGCCTTCAATCGTTGATGTTCGGTGCGTCGCTGCTGGCGGCAGGCATGCCGTCCTGGGCGGTGACCGATAGTCCCGGCGGACCGGCAGTACGTCAACTCAATTTTCAGCAGCCTGTCACGAAGATCGCCGAGGAAATCTACTCGCTGCACACCATGATGCTGATCATCTGCCTGGTGATCTTCATTGCCGTGTTTGCGGTGATGTTCTACTCGATCCTCAAGCATCGCAAATCCCTCGGCCACAAATCGGCCACATTCCATGAAAGTACCGCAGTCGAAATCGCCTGGACTGTCGTTCCCTTTTTGATCGTCATCGGTATGGCATTGCCGGCGACAAAGACAGTGGTCGCGATGAAGGACACGTCGAATGCCGACATCACGATCAAAGCCACCGGCATGCAATGGAAGTGGGGCTACGATTACCTGAACGGCGAAGGCCAGGGCATCACCTTCCTGTCCAATCTGGCGACGCCGCGTGAGCAGATCGTCGATTCTTCCGTTGCGAAGAACGAGAACTATCTGATCGAGGTCGACAATCCGGTCGTCGTGCCTGTCAACAAGAAAATCCGCATGGTGGTGACAGCCAATGACGTCATTCATGCGTGGATGATTCCGGCGTTCGGCGTCAAGCAGGATGCGATTCCCGGTTTCGTGCGCGACACCTGGTTCCGTGCCGAGAAGATCGGTACCTATCGCGGCCAGTGCGCGGAGTTGTGCGGCAAGGATCACGCATTCATGCCGATCGTCGTGAATGTCGTCAGCGAGGAAGACTACAAGAAATGGGTCGACGGCAAGAAAAAGGAAATGGCAGCCAATGCCGACGATCCGACCAAGACCTGGACGCTGGATGAACTGATCCAGCGCGGAGAAAAAGTTTATTCCGCCAACTGCGTCGCCTGCCATCAGGCCAATGGCAAGGGCGTACCTGGCAGCTTCCCTGCACTGGACGGCGGTCCGCTAGTGCTGGGGCCGAAGGCCGGGCAGATCGACATCGTGATGCACGGCAAGAATGCCATGCCGGCATGGGGACCGGTGTTGTCTCCGACCGAGATCGCGGCCGTCATCACCTATACACGTAACAGCTGGTCCAACAAGGCTGCAGAGAACATCGTGCAACCGGCCGAAATCGTCGCCGCACGCAAGTAACAATCAGGAGACTTGAGATGAGCACAACTGCAGTCGATCACACGCACAATGCAGCGCATGGTCACGACCACGCACACGATCATCCGCACGGCTGGCGGCGCTGGGTCTACGCGACCAACCACAAGGATATCGGCACACTGTATCTGTGGTTCTCTTTCGCCATGTTGCTGTCGGGCGGCACTCTGGCGATGTTGATTCGTGCGGAATTGTTCCATCCCGGCCTGCAATTGATGCAGCCGGAATTCTTCAATCAGTTGACGACGATGCACGGCATCATGATGGTGTTCGGTGCGATCATGCCGGCCTTTGTCGGTTTTGCGAACTGGATGGTGCCGCTGCAGATCGGAGCCTCCGACATGGCGTTCGCACGCATGAACAACTTTTCGTTCTGGTTGCTGCCGCCGGCCGCGATCCTGCTGGTCCTGTCCTTCTTTGTGCCGGGCGGCGCTACCGCCGCTGGCTGGACGCTGTATGCGCCATTGTCGGTGCAGATGGGCCCCGGCATGGACATGGCGATTTTCGCACTGCACATCATGGGTGCGTCGTCGATCATGGGTTCGATCAACATCATCGTCACGATTCTGAACATGCGTGCACCCGGCATGACGCTGATGAAAATGCCCATGTTCTGTTGGACCTGGCTGATTACCGCATACCTATTGCTGGCTGTGATGCCGGTGCTGGCTGGCGCGATCACGATGACGCTGACCGATCGCCACTTCGGCACCTCGTTCTTTAATGCGGCTGGCGGCGGTGACCCGGTGATGTATCAGCACATCTTCTGGTTCTTCGGCCATCCGGAGGTGTACATCATGATCTTGCCGGCATTCGGCATCGTCTCGCACATCATTCCGGCTTTTGCCCGCAAGCAGTTGTTCGGCTATGCATCGATGGTCTATGCGACGGCATCGATCGCAATCCTGTCGTTCATGGTGTGGGCGCATCACATGTTTACAACCGGCATGCCGGTGACGGCGCAGCTGTTCTTCATGTACGCAACGATGCTGATCGCGGTGCCGACCGGCGTGAAGATCTTCAACTGGGTGGCGACGATGTGGCGCGGTTCCATGACGTTCGAGACGCCGATGCTGTTCGCGATCGGCTTCATCTTCGTGTTCACGATGGGCGGCTTCACAGGATTGATTCTCGCCGTGACACCGATCGATATCCAACTGCAGGATACCTATTACGTGGTGGCGCATTTCCACTATGTGCTGGTGGCCGGATCGCTGTTTGCGCTGTTCGCGGGTTTCTACTACTGGGGACCGAAATGGACCGGCCACATGTACAACGAACTGCGCGGCAAGATCCATTTCTGGGGCTCGCTGATCACCTTCAACATCACGTTCTTCCCGATGCACTTCCTGGGGCTGGCAGGTATGCCGCGCCGCTATGCCGACTATCCTGCACAGTTCACCGATTTCAACATGGTCGCGTCGATCGGTGGCATCGGTTTCGGTTTGATGCAGGTGTACTTCTTGTTTGCCGTCGTGCTGCCAACCATTCGCGGCGGTGCCCCGGCGTCGGACAAACCATGGGATGGTGCCGAAGGTCTGGAGTGGACGGTGCCGAGTCCTGCGCCTTTCCATACGTTCGAAACGCCGCCGACCGTCAAGTGAGCGGTGACCGATATCGACATGAATGAGCTGAGACGACGTAATCTGCGCACCGCCATCATCCTGGCGGTGATCGCGGCCATGTTCATGTTCGGCGTGATCGCCAAGCATGTCTGGTTCATGTGAGGCGAAGATGACACAGCACAACGACAATGCGACGCGCCGGCTGAATGCCAGGATGTTCGGCAAGCTCATTGTCGTCGCGGTCATGATGTTCGGTTTTGGGTACCTGTTGGTGCCGTTGTACAAGCAAATCTGCGAATTGACGGGCATCAACGTCCTGGCCTTTCAGGAAACGGAAGGCGTGAAGGTCAAACCGATCGACAATTCACAGATCGACAAGAGCCGGACGATTACGGTCGAGTTCGATGCGAATACGCAGGGGCCGTTCCGCTTCCGTCCGACGGTCAGCAGCATGCAAGTGCATCCGGGCGAGATGACGCAGGTCATGTACGAGGTGGTCAATACGCAGCCGCGTACCGTGGAAGCGCAGGCGATACCGAGTTACGCTCCGCAACAGGCAGCGGCGCATTTCAAAAAGGTGGAATGCTTCTGCTTCCAGCAGCAGACATTGACGGCCAGCCAGGCAAGACAGATGCCTGTCGTTTTCTATCTGGACAAGGATCTGCCGAAAGATGTAAAGACGATCACGCTGTCGTACACGTTTTTTGAAATCGGCGGCCGGGATAACAAGAAAGCAGAAACAAAATCGCCGGCGACGGCAGGTTGATACCGGATGATGACTGGAGATCTGATGTTCCCAGTCCCATCGTTGCATCGCATGACTGATTGATGGATATATTCATAGATATCGGGAGATGGAGATGAGTACACAGCATACGGAAGCGCCGTATTATTTCGTACCCGGGCCGTCCAGGTGGCCGCTGCTGGGCGGGGTGTCGATGCTGGTCGTGATGATCGGTGCGTCGGCATGGGTCAATGGCGCCAGCTGGGGATCGTATGTCAACCTGATCGGTTTGGTCGGCGTGCTGTACGTGCTGTATCACTGGTTCGGCGATGCGATCAAGGAATCGGAAGGCGGCTTGTACAACAAGCGTATCGACGCCTCGTTCCGCTGGAGCATGAGCTGGTTCATCTTTTCCGAAGTCATGTTCTTCGGTGCGTTTTTCGGTGCCTTGTTCTACGCGCGCAGTATCACGATGCCGTGGCTGGCCGATCTGGATCACAAGATACTGTGGCCGGATTTTGCCGCGCATTGGGGCAATATCGGCCCGGCCGGCACCGTCGAATCCTTTGCGACGATGGGGCCGTTCTGGATTCCGACCATCAATACCGCGCTGCTGCTGACGTCCGGCATCACGCTGACGATTTCCCATCATGCGATTCGCGCGAATCATCGCAGCCAGGCCGCCATCTGGCTGTTTGCGACGATCCTGCTCGGTGCGATCTTCATGGGCTTCCAGGCATACGAATACATTCATGCCTACACCGAACTGAACCTGAAGCTGACGTCCGGCATCTACGGCTCCACTTTTTTCCTGTTGACCGGCTTCCATGGCTTCC
>DATDLO010000116.1:0-2167 GCA_036519215.1 Oxalicibacterium sp. | reverse complement strand
CGAAGCGCCCGATAAAAAAAGGGAGCCCGCGGGCTCCCTTTTTTCATACCGTCGACAATTCAGGCCGCAATACGGTCCTGTGTCATCGCCAGTTGCTGCACGCAGCGGATGGTATCGGAACAGGCGTGCGCCGCTTCCTTTCCCTTCACCAGGAAATGTTCATGGAAGAAGCCATGATGTTCCTGATGCGAATGGAAGTGATGCGGCGTCAGCACGGCGGAAATGACCGGCACTTCCGTTTCCAGCTGCACCTGCATCAGACTGCTGATGACGGCCTGCGCGACGAATTCATGGCGATAGACGCCGCCGTCCACAACCAGTCCGGCAGCGACGACCGCAGCATAACGGCCGCTTTTCGCCAGCAGCTTGGCATGCAACGGAATCTCGAACGCACCGGCGACTTCGAAGAAATCGATGCTGTCGGTTGCATGACCGCGCTGCGCCATTTCCTCGATGAAGGCGATGCGGCACTGGTCGACGATATCCTTGTGCCAGCTGGATTGAACGAAGGCAATACGACGTCCGCCCGATTGAATGTTGATGGGTGATTGCATGGATAGCTCCTGTTTACAGAAAAAATTACAGGGCATGGTGAAGATCAAGCAGGAATGACAACGCGCACGCGTCCGAAGGCGTCGGTGCGAAATGCAGCATTCCGTTCTCTATCATCCGGACTGTACCGTCGGCTCCGGAATCACACCGGATCTGCTGACTTCGACGCAATGGTTCGCAGGGAAGCAAACCGGAATCGCACCGAACGCTCGCGGGCTGGACATTGCTGTCATCACCGCCGGTGGGGAATTGCACCCCGCCCCGAGAACGCACTACCGTCCGGACATCAGTCCGTTCGGCAGAGACGTGAATGTATCACGGTTGAAGAATTGCTGCCGGCGCACCGGCCATCCATCCCATCAAGCATCGTCCGAGGTATCGAGCGAGGCATCCAGCGATTCGCCGCCCAGCAGTTTCTGTGCCGCGTCGCTCGGCAAGGCTTCGACGGACTTGAGTTTGCGCGACATCTGGCGCGTGCGCGTTTCGGCCTGTTCGATATTCTTCGCCGCGCGCTCCAGCGTTGCCTTGGTGGCTGAAAGCACATCGCCGAACTTGCCGAATTCCGTCTTGACCGCGCCCAGCACCTGCCACACTTCGGACGAACGCTTTTCCAGCGCCAGTGTGCGAAAGCCCATCTGCAGGCTGTTCAGCAACGCCGACAGCGTCGAAGGGCCGGCGATGCTGACACGGCAGTTGCGCTGCAGCTCGTCCGCCAGGCCGGGGCGACGCATCACTTCCGCATACAGCCCTTCGGTCGGCAGGAACAGGATCGCAAAGTCGGTCGTCAACGGCGGCGACAGGTATTTTTCGGCGATCTTCTTCGCCTCGTTGCGAATCACCGTTTCCAGTTCGCGCCCCGCTGCTGCCACACCATCCATGTCCGCATGCTCGGCTGCATCGGCCAGACGTTCGTACTGCTCCTTCGGGAACTTGGCATCGATCGGCATCCAGACTGGCTGGTTCGCATCGTCCTTGCCCGGCAGCTTGACGGCAAACTCGACGCGTGCGCCGCTGCGCGGAATCGTCTCGACGTTCTTCGCGTACTGGTCCGGCGTCAGCAATTGTTCCAGCAGCATTTCCAGCTGCACCTCGCCCCAAGTGCCGCGCGTCTTCACATTCGTCAGCACGCGCTTCAGATCGCCGACGCCGATCGCCAGCTGCTGCATTTCACCCAGTCCCTGATGCACCTTTTCCAACCGGTCGGAAACCAGCTTGAACGATTCGCCCAGGCGCTGCTCCAGCGTCGCATGCAGTTTCTCGTCGACGGTCTTGCGCATCTCTTCCAGGCGCGTGCCGTTGTCTGTCTGCAGATCCTTGATTTTCGCTTCCAGCGTCGCCCGTACTTCGATCATGCGCTGCGCATTCGATTCGGTCAGCGCGGCCAATGACTGGTTCAGCGTATCGCCGAAACGTTTCAATGCGGTGGCCTGTTCTTCACGCCCTGTCTGCGCCTGCTGTGCGATGGCTTGCCGCATCGCTTCCAGTTGCTGTGCATTGGCTTCGTTCAGTTTCGCCAATTGCTGCGCAAAACCGTCGATCTGGCTGTTCTGCAGCGTCGCCACACTGGTCAGTTGCGTTGACAACGCCTGCTGGAATTGCGTGAAATTGCCTCCCA
>DATDLO010000115.1:0-4754 GCA_036519215.1 Oxalicibacterium sp. | reverse complement strand
GCGGCTCCAGTTCAGCGATCTGCGAACGCTGCTCCAGTTCCAGTTTTTCCTTCGTCAACAATTCGTCGCGCGGGGCAATCCAGATCACGGTGCCGTTCTTGCGCATGTCCAGCCCCTTGGCCTGCATGACGATATCCAGCGCCTGATCCCATGGTACGTCCTTCAGGCGCAATGTCAGGTTGCCGCTGACGGTATCGCTGGTGATGATGTTCAGGCCGGTGAAATCTGCAATCACCTGCAGCACTGCACGCACATCGACGTTCTGGAAATTGAGCGACAGTTTTTCGCCGCGATAATCGCGCGTGCCCATGCCCAGCTTGTTGGGTTCTTCCTTGATCTGCTTGACCTCGACCACCAGTTGCGAATCGCTCTGATAGACGCTGTGTTCCCAGATGCCTTTCGGTTCGATCGTCATGTGGACGTTGTCGCCGCGCTGCTGCGTGGTGATGATATTGACCGGCGTACCGAAATCGGCAACGTCGAGACGACGGCGCAGCACGTCCGGCAACGTCGTCTTCATGAAATCGACTTCGATCTTCTTGCCTTCCTGGCGAACATCCACCACCGTCTGATCGTTGGGCAGGCCGATGACCACGCGACCTTCACCATTGCTGCCACGACGGAAGTCGATATCGCGCAGTGCCTGCGATACCCCCGCTGCCGGTGCAGCAGAAGCGACCGGCACGCCAACCGCATTCAGCGCCTTGGCCGGGCCGCCCGAGCCGTCGATCGTTACGATGACGTCATTGCCTTCCACAACCGTTGCGTAATTCAGCGAGCGCTGCAGGTTGAAAACCAGCCGCGACCGATCTCCCGCCTGTACTACATTGACGCTACGCACATCGCCCAGACCGATATCCTGCAGTCCTTTGCCAGTGCCGTTACCCGTGTCGGAAAAATCCAGCGCAATCCGCGCAGGATTCGTGATCGCAAACCCCAGCGGCGCCTTGGCAACCGGGCTCTTCATCGCCACTTTCACAATGACATTACTTCCCTGCTGCATGGCAGTGATCGACTGGATTTCGTTCTGCTGCGCCATGGCGCTGCCGCCGATCAGCGCAAAGGCGATAAACGCAAATAATTGCCGCATTTTCTGCAAGCCTCCCCGCGAATTGTTCGATTGTTGTTTTTGTAGCGACATCATTTTTGCGTCTCCTGCAACTCTAGCTTGGCTTCGCGTTCGACCCATTCGCCGGACGCATCCTGAACCGTCTCAACAATCTCCACGGCGGAATCGGTGATACGCGTCACGCGTCCCAGATTCTGTCCGATGTAGTTGCCGACCTTCACATGGAAGATCGACTTGTCCACCTGCAGCACGCCATACGTTAGCCCCGGCTTGATCAGCGTGCCAACCATGTGCATCGTATCCAGCGGATAGCTTTCCAGCGGTTCGCGCCGGCGATCGAGATCAGGCTGGATGCCGCCACTTTTGCGCGCCTTGGCCAACGCACTGGCCAGCTTGTTCGGACTGTACGGGTCTTCACGCCCTTTGGCATCGTAGGTAAACGGCTCGAATTTCTTGGGTTCCGACAACGGCTTGATCGATGCCCGTGTGTGTTGACGGACATCTTTCATCCACTGGCTGAGTTCCTGTACGTCGCCATTGCCGCAGCCGGACAATGCGACCGGCAGCAACAGCGAAAAAATCAGACGGTTCATCGCGATGCGCCTCATTTTTTCTTACCGCCTTTCTTTTTCTTGTCGGCAGCGGCTTTGCGTTGCGCGGCGATCTCTTCCTCGTCCAGATAGCGGAAGGTCTTGGCTACCGCATCCAGCGTCAACACGCTGCTGTCCTTGCCAGTCACGAGGCTCATCTTGTTCAGCGTGACGATGCGCGGCATGTTCGCAATGTCGCTGGTGAAAGCGCCGATGTCGTGATAATTGCCGGTGATGCGGATATCGATCGGCAATTCAGCGTAGTAATCCCGGACAATGACCTGCCCCGGCTTGAACAACTGGAACTGCAGGCCGCGCCCCAAACCGGCCTGGTTGATATCGGACAGCAGCGCGTCCATTTCCGCCTTGCTCGGCAACTGCTTTTCAAGCGCAGCGACGTATTCGTTGACCTGTTCCTTCTGCTTGCGCAAGCCTTCGAGATTGACTGCCTGCTGGACCTTGGATTTGTAAGCGTCCTTCAACGAAACTTCTGCTGCAACGGCGCGGTCGATGTCCGCCAGCTGGTCGCTCCAGTAGAAGTACCAGCCGACGACAACGACGGCCGCCACCACACCTGCCGCGCACAGCATGCGCGGAACGATCGGCCACTGGCCCGGATGCAAGCCATTGAGCCCCTGGAATTGCGCACGCACCGACCTGCTGATATGTTTTATGTCTGCCATGTCGCCCTCCCTCAGGATTTCTTCGAGGCCTTCACAGGCGCATTATGTTTTTCACCGGCAGCATCCTTGTCCTTGTCGCGCGGACGTTTGATGACGACATTGATCGAGAAGTCGAAAATCTTCTTCGCGTCCTTATCCTTGCCCAAGTTGACGGAACGAATCTCGATCAGATCGGGCTTTTCCAGCCACTGCGACTGATTGCCGAGATTGCGCAGCAGTTCGGAGACGCGTTCATTGGATTGCGCATAACCGTTCAACGTAACCTTCTGTCCGTTCTGCTTGAACGATTTCAGGTAGACGCCTTCCGGCACCTGCTGCGCCAGCTCGTCCATCAGGTAGACCGGCTGATTGCGATCGCTCTGCAGATCCTCCACCGCTTGTTGGCGTGCCTTCAGCGCCTCGATTTCCTGCTTGAGGGTGGACACTTCCTTGATCTGCACGTCGAGCTTGGCATTTTCGGTCTTGATGAAATTGTTTCGCTGCTCCTGGCCGGACAACTTGCTCGCGAAATAGCCACCACCCAGCAGAACGATCAATGCGCCGATGATGGCGCTCAGCACCATCAATGCTGCAAATTCCTTTTTGCGCTGCTTGCGTTTTTCTTCCCTGTGCGGAAGCAGGTTGATCTTGATCATCGGTCGAACCTCCGCATGGCCAGCCCGCACGCGACCAGATAGGCCGGCGCTTCATTGCGCAACTGCTTCTCGCGCACATTGGGGCCGAGCTGCATGCCCTTGAAGGGGCTGATGACCGATGCCGACACCTTGGTGTTGTCGGCGACTCTCTCGACCAGACCAGGAATGATTGCGCAACCGCCGGCAAGGAACAGCTGGTCGATGCGGGTATACGGTGTGGAGGTAAAAAAGAATTGCATGGCGCGCGCAATTTCTGCGGCGGAGCTATCGAGGAAAGGTTCCAGGATTTCGGTTTGATAACCGTCCGGCAGATCGCCGATCTTCTTTCTGGCTTCCGCTTCTTCGTAGGACAGGCCATACGTCCGGACGATTTCCTGCGTCAGTTGATGGCCGCCGAATGGCTGCTCACGCTCATAGACCAGTTGCCCGTCCACCAGAACCGACATATGCATGACCTGCATGCCGATCTGGAACAAGCCGAGAATCTGGCCCTGACCGCCCTTCGGCAACTGCGCCGCCAGACGTTCGACGGCCGCGCGTGCGGCGTACGATTCGATGTCCATGACGGTCGGCGTCAGGCCGGCTGCCTCGGCGACTGCCACGCGATCCTCGACCTTTTCCTTGCGCGTCGCGGCCAGCATGACTTCGACGTCGTCTTCCGAATTCTCAACCGGGCCGATCACGTCGAAATCCAGGCGCACTTCATCCAGCGCAAACGGGATGTACTGGCTGGCCTCGGTTTCGACCTGCAGCTCCAACCCCTCTTCGGAAAGATCGGCCGGCAAGATGATTTTCTTGGTGATGACGGAAGCAGGCGGCATGCCCATCGCGACCAGCTTGGCCTTGGTACCGCTTTTTTTCCATACGCGCGAAACGGCGTCTGTCACTTGCTCGATGTTCTCGATGTTGCCATCGACCACTGCGCCACGAGGCAGCGGCTCCGATGCAAAGCATTCGAGGCGCAGTTCTTTGCCGGTATCGGAAAGCTCGACGAGTTTCACGCCAGAACTACTGATATCCAAACCAATCAACGGCGAATTCTTCTTGCCGAATAAGGAGCCAAAATCTAAGGCCAAGGGCAACTCTCCCCAACGTTTATTTGTTATAGATATGAACGCGATGCCGTTTAGCTTGTCAAAGCCCGATTCAAACCGGTCCGGATGACGATGTAATGACTTTGTTAAAAAACCTTTTAAAAACGCGTATTTAGCGAACTTTGATAAATCGTCGCGTTAAATCCTAGCAACAAGGGTTGAAAAGTGTAAAGCAATTTCCACCGAGTAATTTGCAAATCCGTTGCCAATTGTCCACGCGGCTCGGCAGATTTTGCAATTGCCGCTATTCCCGGACACACTCCTCCCTCCGGCAACGTCGTCGCTATAATGGCGCGATACTTTTTCTTCTCCTCTTGCATGGCTTCCAAAAAATCCGCCTCCGGCGGCGCAGGTAAAAAACCCCAGAAAAGCGCTCTCAATCCCGTTCTGCGCATCGGTCTGGGATTCATCGGACTGATCACCGGACTGGGTGTCATTGGCGCCCTGATCGTGTTTTTCACATTGGTCATGGCCTATCCGAATCTGCCGACGCTGGACGCGTTGATCGACTACCGCCCCAAGATTCCTTTGCGCATTTTCTCTGCAGATGGCGTCTTGATCGGCGAATTTGGGGAAGAAAGGCGCAATCTTGTCCGCAGCAAGGATATTCCGGACATCATGAAGAAAGCCGTGCTGGCGATCGAGGATGATCGCTTCTTCGAACATGGCGGCGTGGACTATAT
>DATDLO010000114.1:0-2404 GCA_036519215.1 Oxalicibacterium sp. | reverse complement strand
GTAGGTGCAGACGATGCAGTCGATGCTTTCATCCGGCAATGGCAACTGCTCTGCCGATAGCGGCAGCAGCTCGACCGGCAGGCCGACACGCAGGCTGCGTCGCCGGGCCAGCACATGCATCTGCGCGGCCGGATCGATGCCGATCAGCTTGTCGATGCGCTGCCTGTCGTAGAAAGCCAGGTTCAGGCCGGTGCCGATGCCTATTTCCAGCACCTGCCCTGCGGCGCGCGGCACGATCAGTTCACGTTGCCGCGCAATCGGCGCCATGCCGCAGGCTGCATCCAGCAGATACGGCAGCACGTGCCGGTCATACCAGTTCGACCAGCCCGGTGAGTGATTCATTTTGCGTTCACTCCGGGGCCGATACCTGCGGCATTTGCCCCATCAACCGCATGCCGGCAACCGCCGTCATTTCGTCGCGACCTGGTCGAGAATGTGCTTGGGCACCGGCGCGTAGTGCTTGAACTCCATCGTGTACGTTGCCCTGCCCTGTGTCAGCGAACGCAACGTGGTCGAGTAGCCGAACATTTCTGCCAGCGGCACTTCGGCACGCACCAGCTTGCCGCCGCCACCGGCGATGTCGTCGGTACCCTGCACCATCCCGCGCCGCGACGACAGATCGCCCATCACGTTGCCGAGGAATTCTTCCGGCGTCTCGACTTCAACATGCATCATCGGTTCCAGCAACACCGGATTGGCGCGCCGCATGCCTTCCTTGAAGGCCATCGAGCCGGCCATGCGGAAGGCGTTTTCGTTGGAATCGACGTCATGGTAGGAGCCGAAGGTCAGCGTGACTTTCACGTCCACCACCGGATAGCCGGCCAGCACGCCGCTCTTCAGTGTTTCCTGGATGCCCTTGTCGACCGCCGGGATGTATTCGCGCGGGATCACGCCGCCCTTGATCGCATCGACGAATTCGTAACCCTTCCCTGCCTCCAGCGGCTCCAGCGTCAGAACGGCATGGCCGTATTGGCCGCGCCCGCCGGACTGCTTGACGAACTTGCCTTCGACGTCGGTCGCGGTCTTGCCGATGGTTTCGCGGTAGGCGACCTGCGGCTTGCCGACCGTGGCTTCGACGTTGAACTCGCGTTTCATGCGATCGACCAGGATTTCCAGATGCAGTTCGCCCATGCCGGAAATGATGGTCTGGCCCGATTCCTCGTCGGTATGCACGCGGAACGACGGATCTTCCTGCGCCAGTCGATTCAGTGCGATGCCCATCTTTTCCTGATCGGCCTTGGTCTTCGGCTCGACCGCCTGCGAGATCACCGGCTCCGGGAACACCATGCGTTCCAGGATGATGACCTTGTCGGTATCGCACAGCGTGTCGCCGGTCGTCACGTCCTTCAGGCCGACGGCAGCGGCGATGTCGCCTGCGTAGACTTCCTTGATTTCCTTGCGTTCGTTCGCGTGCATTTGCAGGATGCGGCCCAGCCGCTCCTTCTTGCCCTTGATCGGGCTGTAGACGGTATCGCCGGAATTGACGACGCCGGAATACACGCGGAAAAACGTCAGCTGGCCGACGAAGGGATCGGTCATGATCTTGAAGGCAAGCGCGGAGAACGGCTCGTCGTCAGCCGGATGGCGCTCGATTTCGGCATCATGTTCGTCGTGGCCCTTGATCGCCGGCACGTCAACCGGCGACGGCAGGTATTGAATAACCGCATCAAGTAAAGCCTGTACGCCCTTGTTTTTAAAGGCACTGCCGCACAGCATCGGCACGATTTCGCCGGCGACCGTACGGCGACGCAATGCGCCGACGATTTCCTCTTCGGTCAGCGTTTCGCCGCCCAGGTATTTATCCAGCAAGGCTTCGTCGGCTTCAGCCGCGGCTTCGACCATCTTGTCGTGCCACTCCTGCGCCAGCGCCTGAAGGCTGGCCGGGATCTCGCCGTATTCGAACTTCACGCCTTGGCTGGCTTCATCCCAGAGAATGGCCTTCATCTTGACGAGATCGATCACGCCCTGGAAATGATCTTCCGCGCCCACCGGCAGCTGAATCGGCACCGGATTGCCCTTCAGGCGATCTTTTATCTGTTGGTAGACGCGCAGGAAATCCGCGCCAATGCGGTCCATCTTGTTAACGAACGCCAGGCGCGGCACCGCATATTTATTGGCCTGTCGCCAGACGGTTTCCGACTGTGGCTGCACGCCGCCGACCGAGTCGTAGACCATCACCGCGCCGTCCAGCACACGCATCGAACGCTCGACCTCGATCGTGAAATCGACGTGGCCCGGCGTATCGATGATGTTGATGCGGTGCTCGGGGAAATTGCCGGCCATGCCTTTCCAGAAGGCGGTGGTCGCGGCCGATGTGATCGTGATGCCGCGCTCCTGTTCCTGTTCCATCCAGTCCATCGTCGCCGCGCCGTCGTGCACTTCCCCGATCTTGTGGTTGACGCCG
>DATDLO010000113.1:0-3752 GCA_036519215.1 Oxalicibacterium sp. | reverse complement strand
GCAGGAAGAATTGGCTAACCGCGAATTTCTGCCGGAGATCCTGCGTATCAAGCACGTGTCGGCGTTCGCGTCGCCCAGCACCTGGGAAGTCGAAACCAGCCGCGGCGATGCAACGCTGGTGCTGCGTGGCGAAGAAGACATCCGCCGCATCGGCGATTCCGCGCTGATGATTGCCGATACGCACGGCGTGCAGTTTTTCATTCGCGATTTGAAGAAACTCGACAAGCACAGCCGCAAGCTGCTGGACCGTTTCCTGTAGCCGCAATCCTGTACCGAATACCGGCGCGGCATGGATGTGCGCCGTCATCGAAGGAGGAAGAATGTCCGATCGTTTGCCGCAAGCGCTGCGCAATCTCTCTCTGCCGGTCATCGCTGCGCCGATGTTCATCGCCAGCGGCCCGGCGCTGGTCGCGGCGCAATGCAAGGCCGGTATCGTCGGCGCGTTTCCCGCTCTGAATGCACGACCGGCGGAACTGCTCGATGGCTGGCTGACCGACATTCAGGCTGAACTTGCCGCATGGAAGGATGCGCATCCGTCGGCAACAGTCGGCCCGATCGCCGTCAACCAGATCGTCCATCAATCGAACGACCGGCTCGCGCACGACGTCGCAGTCTGTGTGCGGCATCACGTGCCCATCATCATTTCTTCATTGCGCGCACCGCCGCGCGAAATGCTCGATGCGATTCACGCTTACGGCGGTATCGTGCTGCACGACGTCATTTCGATTCGCCATGCGGAGAAAGCGCTGGAGGCAGGCGTCGACGGATTGATCCTCGTCTGCGCCGGCGCAGGCGGCCATGCTGGCACGCTGTCGCCGTTCGCACTGGTCGGCGAGACGCGGCGACTGTTTTCGGGGCCGCTGGTGTTGTCCGGTGCGATCGCCGCCGGCGATGCCGTATTGGCGGCACAGGCGATGGGCGCGGATCTCGCCTATATCGGCACGCGCTGGCTGGCGACGCAGGAAGCCAACGTCGCACCGGCTTATCGCGATGCGTTGATCGCATCGGTTGCCGGCGATGTCATCTATACCAATCTGTTCACCGGCGTGCATGGCAACTACCTGCGCGCGTCCGTCATCAATGCCGGCCTCGATCCCGACAACCTGCCGGTCGCCGACAAATCGAAGATGAACTTCGGCTCCGGCAGCGACAGCAAGGTCAAGGCGTGGCGCGACATCTGGGGCGCGGGGCAGGGCGTCGGCCTGATCGACGATGCGCCAGGCGTCGCCGAAGTCGTGCAGCGGTTGAAGACGGAATACGATGCGGCGCGGGCGCGCTTGAAACTCTGACGTCTTTCAAGTTCGCCCGCGCAAATCATGCGATTGACGCGTGTGCATGCAATCGCATGATTAATACGCACGATCACAAGCCCCGGATTACAGTCTCAGCATTAAAACCCCATCTCGCTGCCCATCCCCATCAACGTCATTACGCCGAGTACGGCAAAGATGACGGCTGCAATGCGATGCACCAGCGTGACCGGCATGCGGCCTGCCAGCTTGCTGCCGCAATAGACGGCGGGCACGTTGGCCAGCATCATGCCGAACGTGGTGCCGGCCAGCACCGGCCAGAAGGCGTGGAATTTTGCCGCCAGCGCGACGGTGGCGATCTGCGTCTTGTCGCCCATCTCTGCGAGGAAGAAGGCAATCAGCGTGGTCGTGAAGACGCCGTATTTCGCCAGCTTCGCATCGTCTTCATCGAGCTTGTCGGGGATCAGCATCCAGCCGGCCATCGCGATGAAGGAAATGCCGAGTATCCAGCGCAGCACCTCGGGGCCGAGTGCCTGAGTCAGCCATGAGCCGATCGCTGCGGCGAATGCGTGATTGAACAGCGTGGCGACCAGGATGCCTGCGGCAATCGGCAACGGCTTGCGGAATTTTGCTGCGAGAAGGAAGGACAGGAGTTGCGTCTTGTCGCCGATTTCGGCCAGCGCGACGATGCCGGTCGAGACGAAGAAGGATTCCATCAGAAGAGACTTTCCAGGGCCGGACGATTCAACCAAAGACCAAGCAACGACTCCGGCCCCTGCAAGTCGTCGGTTGATCAATGGTCTCGCCAAATCTTGCGATTATCTGCACCATGGCCTGCGGGCCAAATGTGTTGATGCAGATGCCTTCGTTGCGAAGGCCGGCTACTCCCCAAAGTTCGGACGCAAGATTAACAGAATCGCAGATGGGTGAACAGGACTTTTCCTCCGGCAACGCAAAATCGGCAACGGGAATTATTACCGTTTCGTGCGTTCTTATTAATGAAGCAATTTCCCGCGCAATTGCGCTCACGCAACTTGAGGAGGACGACACATGGAGACGGACAAGACGGGTACGGCGATGCCTGAAGCGCAGGTTTCTACCGACAAGCGCCACGATAAACGTGCCGGCATGCGCGAAGACAAGGAAGGCGATCGCTCGTCGCCGCGCCTGCCGCATGAACATGACGAATCGTTCGATAGCCAGGACGATGCGCCGCGCGACGTCATCAAGCGCGCGCACGACGATATCCAGGAAGGCCAGCTCGATACCGACAGGCGCGGCATGGCAGGCGTGGAGGAAATCCGGCGCGACCATCCCGATGCGACACAGAAGCAATTGCCGGAGTCGTCGCGCAATCCGCCGAGCACGCCAAAGAAGTAAAGGTGGAATGAACCAAATAAAAAGCCCTCTCGCGAGGGCTTTTTTTACGTTGGCCGTGCGTCAATCGGCGACGCGCACGTCGCCGGATGCGGAAGAGCGCGTGTTCGGCAACGGCTGGTTGCTGCAGCCGTGATAGGCGAAGGCGACGGAAGTTTTTACCTTGTCTGATGTGTTCACGCCGGCCGCATGGAACAGCAGGCTGTGGAAGAACACGACATCGCCGCGATGCAGTTCGACCGCCTTGCCCTGCTTGAACAGCGCCTGGTTTTCCGGATGTTCGGGGCGCAGGAACAGTAGGTCGTCCAGCCGATCGGGCGCAATCTGCAGGCGATGCGAGCCGGGAATGAAATGCAGGCTGCCATTGCTGGCGACTTCGTCGCCCAGCGCCAGCCAGACGCAGATCAGGTTCGGCTGCGTGAACGACCAGTAGCGGATGTCGCGGTGCCAGCCGGTGGCGGTACCGTATTGCGGATGCTTGGTCATCACGCAGTTGTGATGCGCCAGCGTCAGGCAGACCGGCTCGTCGAGAAGCTGGCGCAGTTTGCCGGTCACGCGCGGATCTTCGGCCCAGTCGTGGAAGACCGCATCGCGGTCATAGGCGCCGCGCAGGCGACGTATCGTGCGCCCGCCTTCGGCTTCCAGTGATCTCGGCGCGCCGGCGTAGCCGAGTTCCGCTTCGTATTCGAGCGGTTGCTGCGCTTCCTGCAATTGCCGTTGCGCGACGGCCAGCATGCGTTCGCATGCGGCTGCACCCTGCATATTCCTGAAGACCAGATAACCGTCCTGCTCGAACTGCGCGATCTGCGCAGGCGACAGGGCGGATTCGGCGGCGGTGGGCGTACTCATGGGGTCCGTAGATACGTAGTTCGGTGCGAAGCAATCAGTGTAGCGCCGATCGCTTCATTTTGCCGGCGATGCATGGCAGCGTGTGCGTGCCCATGCGTAGAACGATATTGTTATTGCCGCCAACTTATGTTTGCGCACATGCATATTGAGAACGCAGCCGGAATCTATGCAAACACGCAGCGTTGTTGATCAACAGCGCATTACCATTTGGCCCGAAAGCCGATAGTGCCCCCATACCCATAAGAGTTGTTGCCAGCCAGGCTGGTGTTGACGGTT
>DATDLO010000112.1:0-7256 GCA_036519215.1 Oxalicibacterium sp. | reverse complement strand
TACCTGAATCGCCCGACGCATGGCAACACCCGCCACCTGCGCCAGAATCATCCGCCGCGCAAACCCGCTCCACCCCGGAACATCAAAACCGATACCGAATCATGAACAAGCTTTCCCGGACCACCCTGCTGGCCGGCTTCGCACTGCTGTCTGTACTGCAAGCCGCCTTTGCCCAATCGTTCGACGAGGATTTCGACGACGAAAACAAACCGTGGGAGGAAATCGCCGTTCAGCTCCCTGCGCCGCCGAAAGCCGAAAATCTGCTGCCGTTCTACGTCAGTCCGACGGCGACGCAATCCTTCGCCATCGACGGCAAATCGCTGTCCGTTGGATCTGATGGCGTGGTGCGCTACACGTTGATTTCCGTCAGCCAGTCCGGCGCACGCAATGTCAGCTACGAAGGCATCCGTTGTGCAACACTCGAGAAAAAGATCTATGCAATCGGCCAGTCCAGCGGCGCATGGGTACGTGCGCGCCGCGACAAATGGGAAGGCATCGTGCAGGGCTTTGCCAACCGACAGCATGCGGCATTGGCGACCGACTATTTCTGCGAGAACCGCAGCGTCTACAGCAGCGATGTGGAAAAAATCCTGCGTCGCATGAAATCGAAACAGACGCTGGTCGACGATCTGCGCCGCTGACGCGGGGAAATTTGCACGGCCGGAGCTTCGCCGGCCTGCACGGATATTTACAGCAGCACGAGATTGTCGCGATGGATCAGTTCCGGCTCCTCGACGAAGCCGAGAATCGCTGCGATCTCCGTCGATGGTTTGCGCATGATGCGGCGCGCTTCGGAACTGGCGTAATTGGTAATTCCGCGCGCGACCGCCCTACCCGATTGATCCACGCAAGTAATAACATCGCCGCGACCGAAACTGCCCGACACCTCGGTTACACCGATCGGCAGCAATGACTTCCCTTCCGCTTTCAGCTTCGTCACCGCGCCATCGTCCAGCACGACACGCCCGGCCGTCTGCAAGTGATCAGCCATCCATTGCTTGCGCGCAGTCAGCTGTGCCGTCTGCGCCGTCAGTTGCGTGCCGATCGCCTCGCCTTGCGCCAGGCGTGTCAACACGCTGTCTTCGCGCCCCCAGGCAATCACGGTATGCGCGCCCGACAGGGCCGCGCGCTTGGCTGCCAGTATCTTCGTCAGCATGCCGCCGCGTCCCAGGCTGCTGCCGGCGCCGCCGGCCATGGCTTCCAGCGCTGGATCGCCGGCCTTAGCTTCGTGGACGAATTCAGCCTGGGGATTCTTGCGTGGATCGGCCGTATACAAACCGCGCTGATCGGTCAGGATGATCAGCGCATCTGCCTCGATCAGATTGGCGACCAACGCGCCCAGCGTATCGTTGTCGCCGAATTTGATTTCGTCGGTGACCACGGTATCGTTTTCATTGATGATGGGCACCACGCCCAGGTGCAATAACGCAAACAACGTCGAGCGTGCATTCAGATAGCGCTCACGATCGGCCAGATCCGCATGTGTCAGCAGCACCTGTGCAGTACGCACATCGTGCTGCCGGAAACTGGATTCGTAGATTTGTGCCAAGCCCATCTGGCCGACAGCTGCACAGGCCTGCAGCTCATGTATGCCCGTCGGACGCTTGTCGAAACCGAGCCGTTGCATTCCTTCGGCGATCGCACCCGAACTGACGAGCACGACTTCCTTGCCGAGGGCACGCAACTGGACGATCTGCTCTGCCCACTTGCGGATGGCGACCGCATCCAGCCCCTTGCCGTCGTTGGTGACGAGCGAAGAGCCGACCTTGATGATGACGCGTTTTGCTTGCTGAATGACGGATTGCATAAATGAGTCCGACGCTGTTTTTATTTTGAGAGTCCGGCCTGGCACAGCAGTCGGACGAAATACCTGTCATCGACTATAACGTTTGCAATCGTCTTCAGTCGATAATCTTGAAACGCGGGTCGTCCGGATCGACGGAATCAATGCCGCGCACCGCTTCTTCGGTCATTCGCGTTTCCTCGGTACGCTGCTCAGCCTGACGCTGCTGCGCCAGATAATCGTAAATCTCGACGATCAAGTCCGCACAGCCATCACGCGTCAGTGCAGAAATTTCGAAGACCGGGCCTTTCCAGCCAAAGCGCTTGATGAAATCCTTGACGCGCTTGGCCCGCTCACCTTCCGGCACCATGTCCAGCTTGTTGAGCACCAGCCAGCGCGGCTTGTCGTACAGCGATTCGTCGTACTTCTTCAATTCCTTCACGATCGCCTTAGCTTCCTTGACCGGATCGACGTTATCGAACGGTGCCAGGTCGACGATGTGCAACAGCAGGCGCGTGCGTTGCAGATGGCGCAGGAACTGATGGCCGAGACCTGCACCTTCCGACGCCCCCTCAATCAGACCCGGAATGTCGGCGATGACGAAACTCTTTTCATGGCTGACACGCACCATGCCCAGATTGGGATGCAGCGTCGTAAAAGGATAATCGGCAATCTTGGGGCGCGCGTTCGAAACCGCCGTAATGAATGTCGATTTTCCCGCATTCGGCATGCCCAGCAAACCGATATCGGCCAGCACTTTCAATTCCAGACGCAGTTCGCGACGCTCGCCTTCCTTGCCTTCGGTCTTCTGACGCGGTGCGCGATTGGTCGACGATTTGAAGTGAATATTGCCCCAGCCGCCTTCGCCGCCTTTGGCAATCAATATCTGCTGACCGTGCTCAGTCAGGTCGGCGATCAGTTCGCCATCGTTCTGATCGATGATCAGCGTGCCGACCGGCATGCGCAGGAAAACGTCGTCCGCGCCCTTGCCGTAACAATCGGAGCCGCGGCCGTTCTCGCCGTTGCCCGCCTTGTGGATCTTGGAATAACGGAAGTCGACCAGCGTATTGATGTTGCGGTCGGCCACAGCCCAGATGCTGCCACCTTTGCCGCCATCACCGCCGTCGGGTCCGCCGAACGGCCTGAATTTCTCACGACAAAAAGAGGCGACGCCGTTGCCGCCATTGCCGGCAATGACTTCGATTTTTGCTTCGTCGATGAATTTCATGTGTGCCGCCGTAAAAACTAAAAAGGCCCTACCTGCGGCAGAGCCTTTTGATGGATGGCTTTCGCCTTGCGTTCGCGCCGACTGCGCTGCTCAATAATCAGGCAGCAACAACCGTCACGTAGTGGCGTTGCAATGCGCCCTTGGTCACGAATGCAACCTTGCCATCGACCAGTGCGAACAAGGTGTGATCCTTACCCATGCCGACGTTCTCGCCAGCATGCATTTTGGTGCCGCGTTGACGAACGATGATGCCGCCAGCGTTGATCGCCTGACCGCCGTAGACTTTCACGCCCAGACGTTTCGATTCCGAGTCGCGACCGTTGCGCGTAGTGCCGCCGCCTTTTTTATGTGCCATTTCTGACTCCTTGTAACTGTTTAGTCCGAATCAGCGGCTCAGCCGTTGATCGAAACGATCTGCAATTCGGTGTAATTCTGGCGATGGCCTTGGTGCTTCTGATAGTGCTTGCGACGGCGCATCTTGAAAATCTTGACCTTGTCGTGACGACCGTGGGAGACAACCGTGGCAAGGACCGTGGCACCTGCGACCAGTGGCGCACCAAACTTGATGGTATCGCCAGCGCCCAATGCGAGCACTTGATCGAGAGTGATTTCGGATCCGATGTCTGCCGGTATCTGTTCTACTTTGAGTTTTTCGCCAGCAGCAACTTTGTATTGTTTGCCGCCGGTTTTTATGACCGCGTACATGTGAAACCTCATCAATAAATTATGAAGGACTTTTTTATCCCGACCTACGACACAACACGCGTGCCCGGAATGGGGAAAACCGCAAATTATACATGGACTTACCGCAACGGTCAAAATCCAGCCAGGTGGAAATACGCAATGTTGCAACGTGTCTTTCAGGCAATAATCCCGCGATGCACCGCGCGGAACGTCGTCTTTTCTGTGCGCGGCATCGTATAATTCAAAAATTAACGCTATCCATCAGGCTTACCTTGGCTTCCGTTCCTCTTTCGCCCTCCCAAAATCAGCTAATTCAGCCCATTTCCGCCGATTTGAGTGCAGTTGATGCAGTTATCCGGCAAAAGCTCCATTCGGAAGTAGCCCTGGTCAACCAGATTGCCGACTACATCATTAGCGCAGGCGGCAAGCGCATCCGCCCCGTTCTGGTTCTGCTGATGGCCAATGCCTACGGTTATCAAGGCACTGCGCACCATCAACTGGCTGCCGTCGTCGAATTCATTCACACGGCAACTTTGCTGCACGACGATGTTGTCGATGAATCATCATTGCGCCGGGGACGGCAGACGGCCAACGCCTTGTTCGGCAACGCCGCTTCGGTGCTGGTCGGCGATTTCCTGTACTCGCGCGCATTCCAGATGATGGTGTCGGTAGGCGACAGCCGCGTCATGCAGATTCTTGCGGATGCCACCAATGTCATTGCCGAAGGTGAAGTGCTGCAACTGCTGAACATGCACGATCCGGACGTTTCCGAGGAACGGTATACGCAAGTGATCCGCTCCAAGACCGCCAAGCTGTTCGAAGCTGCTGCCCAGCTCGGTGCTCTGATCGCCGGCGCCAGCGACGAACAAATCGAAGCCGCCGCCGAATACGGCCGCTCGCTGGGCACGGCCTTCCAGTTGATCGACGACGTACTGGATTACTCTGGCCAGGCCGAAGATATCGGCAAGAACGTGGGTGACGACCTGCGCGAAGGCAAGGCGACTCTGCCGTTAATCTATTTGATGGAACACGGTACACCGGAGCAGCGGGAATTGGTGCGCAGTTGCATTGAGAATGGCGACGAACAGCATTTCGACGCCGTTCTCGGCGCCGTCACCACATCGGGCGCGCTAGGCTACACGAAGCGCAAGGCCGAAGATGCCGCAGCAGTGGCAGCCGCATCGCTGGCCGCATTGCCCGACAATGCGTTCAAGGATGCCCTGCTTCAATTGAGCGCCTTCGCCGTCCATCGCAATCACTGATCCCTCTCGGCACGTTCGCTTTCCGAACGTGCCGCAGCCTTGAACATCCGTCATCTTCACAGGCGATCTGGCAAAAAAGTAACAATTTCAGCCGGCGTCTTTACAAAACAAATGCCGGGAGGCATCATCTAACGCACCTTTCGGCGCACCTCGCTGATCCCTTCGGGTTCTTTCGGCTTATTTTCGGCTCACTTTCCGGCTTAGATACATGGCTGCAGTCCTCCCCAGCTCGGCGTCAACCCACGCGATGTCAGGTCTTGCCCGTGCATTGCTGCAGGCAGGCAGACTGTCGACGCAGCAGGTCGATGCCGTCATCAAGCAGGCTGCGGCCGAGAAAATCCCTTTCATCGACACGCTGCTGAAAGGCGATGTCATCGATGCTCCCCGGTTGGCAGCCTTCTGCTCGGAAACCTTCGGCTATCCGTTACTGGATCTGAGCGCCTTCAATACCGAACTCCTGCCCGACAAACTGATCGACGCCAAGTTGATGCAAACCCAGCGCGTCGTGGCGCTGGCCAAGCGCGGCAACAAGGTTTCCGTCGCCATTTCGGACCCGACCAATTCGCAGGCGCTGGAACAGATCAAGTTCCAGACCGAACTGACTGTCGAACCGGTCATCGTCGATCACGGCGCGCTACTGAAGCTCGTCGAAAAGCTGGCGCACAGCGCCGAGCAGGATTTGAATGAACTGATCGGTGACGATCTCGACAATATCGACTTCGCCGAAGACGAAGCCGCGCCGGTCGATGCCGGTGGCGCTGTCGATATCGACGATGCGCCGGTCGTCAAATTCCTGCAGAAGATTCTGCTGGATGCGATCAACCAGGGCGCATCCGACCTGCACTTCGAACCGTTCGAGAAGTTCTACCGTATTCGTTTCCGTGTCGACGGCGTATTGCGCGACATTGCCCAGCCGCCGCTGGCGATCAAGGAAAAGCTGGCATCGCGCATTAAAGTCATCTCAAAACTCGATATTTCCGAAAAGCGCGTACCGCAGGATGGCCGCATGAAGCTGGTCGTGTCCAAGGCACGCTCCATCGATTTCCGCGTCAGCACGCTGCCGACTTTGTTCGGCGAAAAGATCGTCATGCGTATCCTGGACGGTTCGCAGGCGCAGATGGGTATCGACGCGCTGGGCTACGATCCGGATCAGAAGGAAATCCTGATGGAGGCGATCCATCGCCCTTACGGCATGGTGCTGGTGACGGGGCCGACCGGCTCCGGCAAGACGGTGTCCCTGTATACTTGCCTGAATATTCTGAACAAGCCGGGCATCAACATCTCCACCGCCGAAGACCCGGCCGAAATCAACCTGCCCGGCGTCAACCAGGTCAACGTCAACGACCGCGCAGGCCTCACCTTCCCCATCGCGCTAAAAGCCTTCCTGCGCCAGGATCCGGACATCATCATGGTCGGCGAGATTCGCGACCTGGAAACCGCCGACATCGCCATCAAAGCTGCGCAGACCGGCCACATGGTGTTTTCCACGCTGCACACCAACGATGCGCCGGCCACGCTGACGCGCCTGATGAACATGGGCGTCGCACCATTCAATATCGCCTCATCCGTGATCCTGATCACCGCACAGCGTCTGGCTCGCCGCCTCTGCACCTGCAAGCAGACCACGACCATTCCGGACGAAGCGCTGCTGGAAGCAGGCTTCACCGAAGACGATCTGGACGGCACCTGGCTATCTTACAAACCGGTCGGCTGCGAACGCTGCAACGGCAGCGGCTACAAGGGTCGCGTCGGCATCTACCAGATCATGCCGATCACCGAAGAAATCGAACGCCTGATCTTGAACCATGCCACCGCGCTGGAAATCGAGGCACAGGCAAAGAAGGAAGGCGTGAAGAACCTGCGCGAAGCAGGCCTGGTCAAGGTCAAGCAAGGGCTCACCAGCCTGGAAGAAATCCTGGGCTGTACCAACAACTAAAAAAGAGGTAGAGGGATGGCTACGTCAGTACGCAAGGCGGGAAGTGCGGCAATCGCCAAGGAATCCGTTTTCGCCTGGGAAGGAAGAGACAAGACCGGCAAGGTCGTGCGCGGCGAATTGCGCGCAGGTGGCGAAGCAGTCGTCAATGCCACGTTGCGCCGCCAGGGCGTGGTCGTCACCAAGGTCAAGAAGAAAGCCTATCGCAGCGGCAGGAAGATCCAGGAAAAGGACATCACGCTGTTCACGCGCCAGCTGGCGACGATGATGAAGGCAGGTGTGCCGCTGCTGCAATCGTTCGATATCGTCGCCAAGGGCAACGACAATCCGTCCGTCTCCAAGCTGATTCAGGATATCCGCGCCGAC
>DATDLO010000111.1:0-2514 GCA_036519215.1 Oxalicibacterium sp. | reverse complement strand
AGAAGGAATTTGGTGCCGTCACGATTCTTGTCAATAATGCAGGCATCACGCAGGATCAACTGGCGATGCGCATGAAGGATGAGGAGTGGGACAGTGTGATCGCGACCAATCTGACGGCAGTCGGCCGTTTGTCGCGCGCCGTGCTGCGCGGCATGATGAAGGCGCGCAACGGACGCATCATCAACATCACGTCGGTGGTCGGTTCGTCAGGCAATCCGGGGCAGATGAACTATGCGGCGGCCAAGGCCGGCGTGGCTGGCATGACGCGTGCATTGGCGCGAGAAATCGGCAGCCGCAACATTACCGTGAACTGCGTCGCACCGGGTTTCATCGATACGGATATGACGAAAGTGCTCGGCGAAGAACAGACGACGGCACTCAAGCAGCAAATCCCGCTTGGCCGTCTCGGCCAGCCGGAAGACATTGCTGCCGCTGTGGGCTTCCTCGCTTCGCCGCAGGCCGGCTATATTACCGGCACGACGCTGCACGTCAATGGCGGCATGTATATGTAAATTAGGCGCTTTTGGCTACAGAATCGACTTTCTCGATGACAAAAGCCAAAAGTAATTTATCGGTGCGCAAACCTGCTAAAATGCGCGCACTTTCTGTAACCACTCATTGGAGTTAAACATGTCGGATATCGAACAACGCGTTAAGAAAATCGTCGCTGAACAACTGGGCGTCGCAGAAGCAGACATCAAAACCGAATCGTCGTTCGTCGACGATCTGGGTGCAGACTCGCTCGATACCGTTGAACTCGTGATGGCGCTCGAAGACGAATTCGAAATGGAAATCCCTGACGAGCAAGCCGAAAAAATCACCACCGTGCAGCAGGCGATCGACTACGCCAAAGCGAACGTCAAAGCGTAAGCTTGTCTTGAATTTGAACGACTCCAGGAGAATTGCTTGAGCCGCTCTAGTAAACGTCGTGTCGTTGTAACTGGTCTTGGTTGTGTTTCTCCCGTCGGCAACAATGTCGCGGATGCATGGAAAGCCATCACGGCAGGCCAGTCCGGCATCGCCACCATCACCAAATTCGATGCGACCCCCTTCAGCACGCGTTTTGCTGGAGAAGTGAAGAACTTCAATATCGAGGATTACATTCCCGGTAAGGAAGCGCGCCACATGGATACCTTTATCCATTACGGCGTGGCAGCTGGCATGCAGGCGATGCAGGATAGCGGTCTGGTCGTTACCGACGACAATGCAGATCGTATCGGTGTCATCGTCGGCTCAGGTATCGGCGGTCTGCCGATGATCGAAGATACGCATGCTGAACTGACCAATCGCGGTCCGCGCCGTATCAGTCCGTTCTTCGTGCCGGCATCGATCATCAACATGATCTCTGGCCACCTGTCGATCCATTACGGCCTCAAGGGTCCGAATCTCGCCGTCGTGACAGCCTGCACAACCGGTTTGCATGCGATTGGTTCTGCCGCTCGCATGATCGAATACGGCGATGCGGATGTGATGATCGCAGGCGGCGCCGAATCCACGATTTCGCCGCTGGGTCTGGGCGGTTTTGCCGCGGCGCGTGCGCTGTCTTCCCGCAATGACGATCCGGCGACGGCATCGCGTCCGTGGGACAAGGACCGCGACGGTTTCGTCCTCGGCGAAGGCGCCGGTGTGATGGTGCTCGAAGAGTACGAAGCAGCGAAGGCGCGTGGTGCGAAGATCTATGCAGAACTGGTCGGCTTCGGCATGAGCGGGGATGCTTATCATATTACTGCGCCGAACATGGACGGCCCGCGCCGTAGCATGGTCAACGCACTGAAGAATGCGGAAATTTCCGCTGACCAGGTGCAATACCTGAACGCGCACGGCACATCGACGCCGCTCGGCGACAAGAATGAATCCGATGCGGTGAAAGCAGCTTTCGGCGCACATGCGAAGAAGCTGACCGTCAATTCGACAAAGTCGATGACAGGCCACCTACTGGGCGGTGCTGGCGGATTGGAATCGGTGTTCACCGTTCTGGCCGTGCATCATCAGATTTCGCCTCCGACGATTAATATCTTCAACCAGGATCCGGAATGCGATCTCGACTACTGCGCCAATGCGGCGCGCGAGATGCCGATCCAATATGCGATGAAGAATAATTTCGGATTCGGCGGTACGAACGGTACCCTGATCTTCGGCAAGGTCTGATCGAAATCCGATTGCTCGCAAGGGCAATCGGATTTTTCACTTTATCTCCATGTCGATCGCGGTCAGCACCGTGGTGCAACCTTCCAAGCTATTGTCCCTGATGACAATGGTCGTATGTATGACAGTGCTGTGTGCTGGCACGGTTGTCGGCTTGGGCTTCGTGGGCGATTCTGCGCCGGCCCTTCGGTTCGTTGCCGCAGGAATTTGCCTGCTGGCTGCCATCCAGGCCTTTCGCAGCGAGAGAAAACGCAAGTCCTATGCAATTCATGTCTCGGGAGCAGGGCAGATACGCCTGTCCGTCGGCGATGCGAAGGCAGAGCCAGTCAGATTGCTGCCGGCCTCCGTGTTGTGGCCGGTTTTGTTAAT
>DATDLO010000110.1:0-2067 GCA_036519215.1 Oxalicibacterium sp. | reverse complement strand
GACGAGGAAGGCCCGGCCACCGATGGCACCGTCATCGTCTGCAATGCGCTGAAAGCGCGCGGCGAACAGCTGGACTATTGTGTGGTCGGCGAACCGACATCCAGCCAGGTGCTGGGCGACATGATCAAGAACGGCCGTCGCGGCAGCATGTCCGGCAAGTTGATCATCAAAGGAGTTCAGGGCCATATCGCCTATCCGCAACTGGCGCGTAACCCGATCCATCAATTTGCGCCTGCGATGGCCGAACTGACTGCCGAAAAATGGGACGACGGCAACGAATATTATCTGCCGACCTCATTCCAGATCTCGAACATTCACGGCGGCGCCGGAGCATCGAACGTGATTCCGGGCGATGTCGTCATCGATTTCAATTTCCGTTTTTGCACCGCCAGCACCGTCGAAAGCCTGCAGCAGCGCGTGCATGCGATTCTCGATCGCCACGGCCTCGAATACGATCTGAAATGGTCGATCAGCGGCCATCCTTTCCTGACGCCGAAAGGCTCGCTCAGCGATGCCATCGGCGATGCGATCCGCAGCGAAACCGGTGTCGAGACGGAACTGTCGACGACCGGCGGCACGTCCGACGGCCGCTTCATCGCACGTATCTGTCCACAGGTGGTCGAATTCGGTCCGCCCAACGGCAGCATCCACAAGATCGACGAACACATCGAAGTCCGTTTCATCGATCCGCTGAAGAACATCTATCGGCGCACGATGGAAAACCTGCTGCTGTAACGCAAAAGAAATAGCGCAGAAGCAATAACGCAAGGCTGCCGGCAGCGCGTCGGCAGCACGATGATTTCCCGCTTTGCGGGACCAACCCTATCCGGACGATGCACGCATCGTCCGTTATTGTTATTCCCTATCGCATCATGCCGACAACGACACCTGCTTCTTTTTCGACCATCCGCGATCTATTGCGCTACGCCGTTACCCGTTTCAATACCGAACAGTTGTTCTTCGGCCACGGCACATCGAACGCGCTGGACGAAGCCGCCTACCTGATCCTGCATACGCTGAAATTGCCGCTGGACAAGCTCGACCCTTTTCTCGACGCCCATCTGCTGCAGGAAGAAGTCTCAAGCGTGCTCGACGTCATCGATCGCCGCGCCACCCAGCGCGTACCGGCTGCCTACATCACCAATGAAGGCTGGCTCGGCGGTTATCGTTTCTACGTCGACGAGCGCGTGATCGTGCCGCGCTCCTTCATTGCCGAACTGATTCCGGAACAGTTCTCGCCTTGGGTAGGCAATCCGGACAAGGTCACCAACATTCTCGAACTGTGCACCGGTTCCGGCTGCCTGCCGATCATGCTGGCCGATGCCTTCCCGAATGCGCAGATCGACGCGGTCGATATCTCGGCCGATGCACTGGCCGTCGCGCAGCGCAATGTCGACGATTACGGCCTGAGCGATCGCATCACGCTGATCCAGTCCGATCTCTACGACAACGTACCGGAAAACAAGTACGACCTGATCGTCACCAACCCGCCTTACGTCAACACCGGCTCGATGGACAAGCTGCCGCCCGAATACCTGCGCGAACCGCAGATCGCGCTGGCCGGCGGCGAAGACGGCATGGATCTGGTGCGCAAGATCGTCGATGGCGCAGCCAAGCGATTGACTTCCAAAGGCCTGCTGATCGTCGAGATCGGCAACGAGCGTCCGTACGCGGAAGCGGCTTTCGCCGACCGCGATCTCACCTGGCTGACCACCAGCGCCGGCGACGACATGGTGTTCCTGCTGTCCGCCGACCAGCTGAAGTAATGGCAATGATGAATTCAAGTAACAAGCAATGATCCGTTTCCAGAATGTTTCGCTCGCGCGCGGCATCAAGCCGCTGCTCGACGGCGCCGACCTGACGCTGAATCCCGGTGACCGCATCGGCCTGATCGGCGCCAACGGCGCCGGCAAGTCCAGCCTGTTCGGCGTGCTGCGCGGCGAACTGCATGCCGACCAAGGCAGTGTCGACTTTCCTGCCAAATGGCGCGTTTCCCACGTCGCACAGGAAACGCCGGCGCTGGATACCGCCGCCATCGAATACGCGATCGACGGCGATACCACATTG
>DATDLO010000109.1:0-3221 GCA_036519215.1 Oxalicibacterium sp. | reverse complement strand
CGATTGTGGGCGTCGTCAATTGGAAGAATTGCGGCCGTATCGCAAAATTGTCGCGCGAACAGCTCGGCAAGGCGCTTCCTCCCGAACCGGCGATCACGCGCACACGTACGTTCTTTTGCGCCTTGTTGACCGTGAAATTCACTGTCTTGACCGATTCGTTATTGAACGCAATCGATGCCGATTCCGGTGTGATGCCGGCAGTCGTATTACTGCACTGTCCTCCCGTAGATGCATCTTGATCGACGAGACTCACCGTCACATTGCCGTTATATGGTGCCGGATTGCCACTCGCATCGCTCGGCCGCAGATCCAGACTGAACGGCTGGCCGACGAGTTTCGTATAGATTGGCGAACCCGGCGCCTTGCCTGGCTCCAGCACATCGAACGAACAGGCTGACGAAAAATGCACCACGCAATTCGTCGCATTGCCGTTGCCGTCCGTGCAGACCGTGCCATTGGTCGCTGGCGGCGACGAAGCAGTGCTGCCGCCGATATTGACCGTTGCATTGACCGGACTGCCCTGGCTCAGGGTTACTTGTGTCTGGCCGTTGAAGAACGTCAGCAGATTACCCGACGACCAACTCGATGTGCCACTAGACGTGACATTGGAAAGATTGACCGTCACCTTGCCCACATACAGGCTGGAGCAATCTGAATTGGCGCAAGCCTTGACCGTCACCGGTGCTGCGCCGCATGAAGTCGTCGGATGATCGATCTCGATGTGATGCAGACGCTCCAGCGTCACGGAACATACCTGCAAATGCGTGAATTCATGGACGTTGCTGTTGCCGCCGGTAGAGCCGGTGAACGACAAGCTCCAGTTCGTAGGCACTGCAGCCTGCCCCGGTTGTGCCTTGGCATCGAAAGACGAAATCAGCGTCGTGTAATTGGTGCCGCTGCCGCCGGTATCTCGCTCTACTTTCGTGTAGGCATGCACGCTATCGCTATGATCCACCGTGATGCGATAACGGTATCCCGGGCCCGGGTTCGAAGAAGTCGTATCGATGCCGGTTCCTAATGAACCGGTGGTTCTCAGATATTCGTATCCATCAAAATCCGAACCTGAACCACGGATCGTAACGGCATCCGCCCGTTGTCCTGGGCCGCCTGAGCGTCCCTCAGTCGGATTCGAGAAATTGCCGAACTCATCCAGCGCCACGCCCAGCCAGCCGCCGGAAAAACCGGCATGCGTCGTGTCGCCTCCGGCAGACGTCCGCTTGGGCGCATAACCCAGCGATCCGCCGAACGCACCGGCGATAGGCGGCTTGGACGCGTCCGACAACACCATCGCAATACCGTCCGCACCGTTGCCGCCATAGGCATAGTGGTTGAATTCCACGACGATCTTGTTACCAGCGCCGGGGAAGATTCGCTGCAACGTCGCGTAGGTCGAAGCCTGGGTCGAGTTATCCGTCAGACGCAAGCGGCCACTGATGATGCGCGGATCACCGAAGCTTCCGCTCTCATGACCGACGGACCAGTTGGCTCCCGGCGAACCGCTCGGACGATCGAAATCGTCGACATAGCATTCCGTCGCCGCGTTCGGGTCGATCGTGTAGGTTTCGCCTTGTACCGGCAATCCTGTCAGTTGATAGCCGCCCTGATTCGCGACACCCGAACCTGACTGCATATCCAGACGAATCGTCCCCGTTGCACCTGTTACCGTTCCTGTCGTTGCCGTCACCAGCCAGTTGATACCGTCCCCTTCATCCACAGCCGCAGTGACGTTTGCCGCACCACTCAAACCGCTTCGCACCAAGGAAAAGTTCGATGACGAAACACCAGTCACTTTTTCGCTAAAGGTAACTCGCCAATCCACACTGGACGCACTGGTGGGATTAATCCCGGCACGCGTAATAGAAACAACCGTAGGGCCAGGAAGCGTGTAATCGACAGAGATGCCGATATAGTCCACCCTGACTCTGTCGTTGTCGTCCCTTAATCTTGTACGAAATGCGAGTCCGAATTGATTATTGTTGATATCGGCAGCTGTCCAGTTCGAGATATTCCATTTATACGTGTCACCACCGTAAGTTGCCACTTGATCGTTGGTTGTATATACCGTGCTCGTGGCCGCTTCATTGGATCCAGTAGCGTTGCCATTTCGCAGCAACTGAACTTGCGAATCCACGGCGCGGTCGCTGTTGCTGCTTGCAGACGATCTACGTTCGATCGTGACGGTAATGCCATTGATTGTCGAACCTGCCGGAATTGCAAAATCGTAATCAGTGCACCTTAATTGTTCCGATGTCCCCTCATCGTCATCCACAATGGCATATTGACCATTATTGGTTTCCGCACGCTCGGGACGGCTCCATGCTGGCCCGCTTCCTCCACCTGTCACGCAGGAATCAGGAAAATGCACTCCCGTAGTATCTGCATAAGCAATATCCGATGTTCCGAAGCCGAATATCAGCCATACCGTAAGGAACAGATGCGACCAGAATAATCGCATGCTCCTTCGCGGCAAATTGAAATACGAGGCAAGTGTGAAAATATTCACAGCCTTACCTCCACTACTCGCCGAACATAATCCGGATTATTGGGTGCTGGATCGTCACAGACATTTGCTACCGGTATGTTGCAGGCTTTTGATGTGATCACTGCAGTCCCTTCTTCACCAGGTATGCAAGTGACAACAACCGTAAATCCTGAAATTTGAAACGAGGTCGGACAGCTACCGCTGCTGCCTCGCAACTGCTGATAAACACCCCACTCGATCCCCGCCTTCGCTGCCTGATACGCCCGCACGCCTTCGATATCGAGGCTGGAACTCTGATGCTGCGTCGTCGAAATCGTCACCATCGCCACACCCAATGCAGCCAGGACGATCAACAGGAAGATTGCACTGACGAGGCTGAATCCGCGCATGCGGACAGCGCGCATCGCTCCATAAATGTGCACTTGTTTCATCATGGCGCGTTATCCACATGCACCTGATGAAACAAGGTGATCGTGCCGCTGTTGGTACCTGGGCGAGTCATTGCGAGCGTAATACCGAGCAAAGCCTGGCTCGTATTGATGGCGCTGTTGTCGTAGGAAAAATTGCAGCTTGTCACGCCGCTTGCCAACAACGCTGCTGTTCCGTCTGCTGGCGGAGCCGGTTGTGTCGCACCGATCGTGTATCCCGAATAACGGGTCAATGTATGTGCCGCTGGATTGCATTCATAAGTCACAGATGTCGATACCACCTGAAAACGATTACCCGGAGAACGGAAACC
>DATDLO010000108.1:0-3156 GCA_036519215.1 Oxalicibacterium sp. | reverse complement strand
CTGGCGAGTCTTTCAATGTCGACGCTACGCCAACGCCAGTGCCGACAGGTTATGCAGGTACGCCGGTTTTTGATGAGACCAAGGTGCGCGACCACACTGGTGCCAATTTGCAGTCGTCGGATATGTTGGCAGGAACCTTTGGGACGGCCGCTGCCAATGGCGTTGCATCAGGAACTCTCAAATACGACGATGTTGGAAGTATTGCTTTCCTCGCGGGGGCAGTAACCGATGCGGTATTTACGAATGTGGATCAGGTGACAGGGACGGCCGGGAACGTGGTACACGACAACGAAGGAGATTGCATTCCCGATTCTGCAACGAATACGAAAACCAACGGAAAATACGGCTGCCTGATCGGCAACGATGAAACTGCTCCGAAAGGAAGATTCAGACCGCATCACTATGCTGTAGAAGCATCGCTTACAGCCGCTTGCACACCTGGATCGCCAGCGCAATCGTTCACTTACATGGGCCAATCCATGCAGGTGGCATTGTCTGCGAAGGCACTGAGTCGTAATGATGTTGTGTTGTCCCGTTACACGCCAGTTGCATCAGGCACGCAATTTCCGCAGTTGGCGACCCTCGCAATATCCGGAGTAGATACGGATGGCATCGACAGGATCGTGCGTTTTGCTCCTGCATTGCCGTCGCGTGTCTGGACGGAAGGGCAATACAGCGGAAGCGGTACATATCAATTTTCCAGGGAAAGCACACCTGACGGCTCATACGAGAATTTCAGATTGAGTGTGAGCATCACCGATCCGGATGGCGTCAGGATTACTCAACATAACAGTACGACGGTCGATGCTACGCAGGTCTTTTCCCTGCCGACCATCATCCGATTCGGCCGTTTGAAACTGTTAAATGCGAACGGGGCGCCGCAGAATGCGCTTTCGATACCGATACGGGTGGAGTATTGGGACAAGACCAGAGGCTTCATCACCAATACGGATGACAGTTGCACGGCGCTTCTGCCGGCTAACGTCAAGACGACTCCTGGCGCTACCTTGAACATTTCCAACATTTCAAAAGGTGTTGGCTCTATTGCACTGAACAAGCCGACAACGCCGGGTAAAACCAGCATCGATATATGTACCGATCTGGCTGGTGACAATACACCAGGAACGATTTGTACTGCCACGATATCGGCAAACATGCCGTGGCTCCAGGGAGCATGGGGAGGCCCGAATTACGATGACGATCCGACAGCAAGAGCGACCTTTGGCGTCTTCAAAAGCGGCCCGATTATTTACCTTCGTGAGCTTTATTAGTTAACCAAAATTCACAATGCGTTGTTAATTGATTTCGCCGTTCGCATCGTCGGGCAAATTGATTGACATCAATAATCTAATCACCTAATTTCACGCAGTTCTCGACAAAGATACCAGTATGGGTTGGTTCCAAAAGAAAAGAAAAACAGCTGGGAGGCTGGTTGTTTCGATACAGGCGGATGTTATTTGTATCGCCAGTATCGGCAATGCGTCTGTGGAACGGCCTACCGTTGAAATCGTCGCGACGCATGCGTTGAAAGGTGCGCAATCCGCATCGGATCTGCTGGCGAAAATCGCCAAGGAATTGCGCGCCGAGTACGATTGCATAAACTTGCTTTGTGGCAATGAATATCAGCTGCTGTCTGTCGAGGCGCCGAATGTTCCTGCCGATGAATTGAAGACAGCGATTCGCTGGCGTTTGAAGGACATGCTGGATTTCCATATCGACGATGCAACCATCGATGTACTGGATGTGCCGCGCGACAGGAATGCAGGCAATCGCAATCATTCGATGTATGCAGTGGCGGCGCGCAATCAGTTGATCGAACAGCGTCAGGCGTTGTTCAGCGATGCACGCGTATCTCTGCGCGTCATCGATATTCCCGAAATGGCCCAGCGCAATATCGCAAAACTGTTCGAGCCGGAAGGACGCGGCATTGCCATGCTGTCGTTCGATGCGCAGGGCGGGCTGCTGACGATGACATGCGACGGCGAACTGTACCTGTCGCGCCGCATCGATATCCCGTTTGCGCAGTTGGGACAGGACAGCGAAGAAGAACGCAATGCCTATTACGAACGCGTGACGCTGGAGTTGCAGCGCTCGCTCGATCACTTCGATCGCCAGTATCACACCATCACGCTGGCCAAGTTGCTGCTGGCGCCGTTGAGCGGTGCGGCCGCAGAATTGTCGGCTTATCTGGCCGGAAATCTGTATCTCCCTGTCGAGACGCTCGATCTGGCAAGCGTGTTCGATATGGACAAAACGCCGGAATTGAAATCGGTAGAGATGCAGCAGCGCTATTTCCTGGTGCTGGGTGCGGCATTGCGTCGCGAAGAGGCGGTGCTATGAGCCAGCAGATCAATCTGTTCAATCCGATTTTCCTGAAACAGGAAAAGCATTTTTCCGCGCTGACGATGGTGCAGGGGCTGTGCATCATCCTGCTCGGCGCATTGCTGCTGGCTGCTTATTCGGCTTTTCAGTTGTCGAAACTGGAAAAGGAGCAGGCGGCGACGGCCAGCAGATTGCAGCAGGCGCAGAACCAGCTTGCGCGGGTGACGACTGCCTATGCGGTCAAGGGCAAGGACGCCGAACTGGATGCGCGCCTGCTGCGCAAGCAGGCCGAAGTGCAATCGCTGCAACAGGTGACGGACCTGCTGGCAAAAGGCGAGTTCGGCAATACCGTCGGTTATGCGGATTACATGATGGCGTTTGCGCGGCAGATCGGCAGCGGCATCTGGCTGACGGGCTTCACGATACAGGGCGCGAGCGATATCGCGATTCGCGGCAATACCTTGCGGCCCGAACTGGTGCCGGCCTATCTGTCGCGCCTGAAGACGGAGCCGGTGATGCAGGGCGCTTCCTTCTCGACGCTAGAAATGCAGTTGCCAAAGCCTGACAACAAGACTGCTGCAGCCGCAGCGGATGCGAAGCCGAAATCGGCTCCGCCTTACATCGAATTCAGCCTGCATTCATCCGGCATCAAGGCATCCCCGGAAGGAGGCCGGCAATGAAGCAGTCATGGCAGAAACTGGCACTGAGGATCGATGCGCTGACCTTGCGCGAGCGGGCGATCATCTTTGCGGTTGCGGTGCTGATCCTCGTTACGCTGATCAATGCGGTGCTGCTCGATCCGCAGTATGCGAAGCAGACGAAACTGTCGCAGCA
>DATDLO010000107.1:0-4361 GCA_036519215.1 Oxalicibacterium sp. | reverse complement strand
TGCACTTCCTTGAAGTTGGCATCGACCCACAGCGAATTCAGCGGCACGATCGCCAGCAACGGCGTACCGGGCGCGACACGCTGGCCAACCTGCACCGAACGCTTGGCGATATAACCGGTGATCGGCGCCGGCAGCGTGGTGCGCGCATAGGCCAAATAGGCGGCCTGTACCTGCGCTGCTGCGGCCTGGACATTCGGATGCTGTGCAACTGTCGTGTGATCGGTCAACGCCTGGTTCGATGCCAGTTGCTTGCGCGTAGCCTGCAGCGAGGATTCGGCTGCTTCCAGTGCCGCCCGCGCATGTTCGAGTTCTTCCTTCGAAACAGCACCGGTTCCGGCCAACTGCTGGCGGCGCGCCAGATCGGCGCGCGCACGTTCGACTTCGGTGCTGCGCTGCGCGATGTTGGCATTCAGCGTGGCATTGTCGACGAACAGCTTGCGCACCTCGCGCACGGTCTGTCCCAGTTGTGCCTCGGCCTGTTCCAGCGCCACCCTGGCATCGCTGCGATCCAGATCGACCAGCGGCTTGCCGGCCTGCACCAGTTCGGTGTCGTCGGCATGGATCGCGACCACGGTGCCACCAACCTGCGGCGTCACCTGTACGATATTCCCGGCGACATAGGCATCGTCGGTATCCTCGAAATGGCGCGCATAAATGAACCACCATGCGCCGTAGGCAATTGCCAGCAGCGCCAGCACAACCGTCACAATGATCAGCTGGCGGCGGCGCTTGCCGTTTCCATTTCCATTGCCACTATCGGATTTCTGAACTTCCTGATTGGTCGTATTCATGATGCATTGCTCACTGAGGGAGAATCATTGTTCGAAGAAGAATTGTTGTCATGCGCGCCATGTATCAAGCCTTGCGCCTGTGCGTCGAAACCGCCGCCCAATGCCTTGATCAGTGCGATGTGCATTTCGCTGCGGCGCGCCTGCGAATCGAGATCGATGCGTTTCTGGAAAAGATAGAACAGCTGCGATTGCAGCACCGGCAGCATGTTGGTGGTGCCGACGCGTTCGCGATCGCGCGCCAGTTGCAGCGTGTTGGCGGCGGCCTGCGTCGCCAGTTCCTGCTGACGACTCTGTGCGATTGACGACTGCAGCGATTTCACCTGATCCGCCACATCGTGCAGCGCTTCTGTCAGCGTCTGGTTGTATGTCGCGACCTGCGCGTCGTAGGTAGCGACACGTTGCTTCAGTCCGCCGCGCAAACGGGTGCTATCGAGAATCGGCACACTGATCGCAGGACCGATACCGGCAACGCGGCTGCCGCTTTCCAGCAGGTTGTCGAGGCCGATTGCGGAAAAGCCGGCGAATGCCACCAGATTCACATTCGGATAAAAAGCCGTCTTGGCCGCATCGATATCGCCCTGTGCAGCTTCCACGCGCCAGCGCGCGGCGGTAATGTCGGGACGGCGGCCCAGCAACGCCAGCGGCAATTCATCCGGCAACGCAATCGCTTCTTCCACCGGCAACGTCGGCCGTGGAATACGCAAGCCGCGATCCGGTCCCTGGCCCATCAACGCCGCCAGCTGATTGCGCGTCAGCACGATCGCTTCATCCAGCTGCGCTTGCGTGGCACGCAGGCTGGCAATCAATTGCTTGATCTGTTCTTCGTCGCTCTTCGCATCCAGTCCGGCGTCGTAGCGCAGGCGTGCCAGCTTCTGCAGTTTCTCGCCGACTTCCAGCTGCTGCTGGTTCAGGTCACGCTGTTCGTATTGCTGCGCCAGTTGTACCCAGGCGCGCGCCACCGCCGTCGAAATCACCAAGCGTGCGTTGTACTGTTCGGCCTGTGCCGCCTTGTCCTGCGAAATGGCGCTGCGGAACTCGGCCGCATGCCGCCCCCAGAAATCGAAGTCGTAGGAGAAATTCAGCGCCAGCTGGCTGTCGGTCTTGTAGGAGCCGGCCAGCGGCTGCGGTATGGCGCCGTTTTCGGTATAGCGCTGATAGGTCGCATCGAAGGTCGCCGACCATACCGGGTCGCCATTGGCGCCAGCCACTTCTGCCGCCGCCTTGGCTGCCGCCACGCGCGCCTGCGCTACCTGCAAGCCGGGATTGCCCGCCAGCGCTTCGTCGATCAACGATTGCAACGGCTCGCCGCCGAGCACCCGCGCCCACGACGCATCCGGCCATTGGCCATGTTGCCCCGGCAGCGATTCGGCTACTGCATAGTTCGCCGGCTGCTGCAATTGCGACGACGGCGCAATGCCGTCGAAGCTGGCGCAGGCCGTCAGCAGTACAGCTGCACAACTGGCCGTCAGCAGGCCGCGGAATGAACGAACCGCGCCCGGCACTGGATTGGATAAAGAATGATTCATCTTGCGTTCCCGCCTGTGATTACTTCGCGTCTTGTTTGCCGGCCTCGACCGGCACTTCCGTTGCCAGAAACTTGCGCAGCAAGGTCTTCAATTGCGCCACTTCCTCGGCGCTGAAATCGACGAAATTCTTGCTCAGCACCGTGCCGTACAGATTCGGCAATTGATCGGCCAGCTTGTTGCCCTCATCCGACAGCTTCAGATTGATGACGCGGCGATCGTCGCTGCAAGGCATGCGCACGATCAGGCCCCGCTTTTCCAGCCGGTCCAGCATGCGTGTGATCGATGCAGAATCGATGTAAAGCTCGCGCGCCAGTTCGGCCGCAGTCGAATAAAGTCCGGAATGCAACATCAGTACGATGCTGCCTTGCGCATGCGTGATGTCGTGCGATGCCAGCGCGATATCGACAGCCTTGGCGAGCTTGATCTGCGAGCGTTTCAGCAGGTAGCCGACGCTTTCGTCTACACACCAGGCCCCGGAGGGAAACATTTTCTTGAAATCGGTCATGATATTTGCCTCATCAATAACTACCATGGCAGTAACTACCTGAGCAATTACTGCTTAGGCAGCAATATAGCAGTTTTTCCGGATTTGCACAGCCCGATGCCCAAAAGTGCGGCAATTTCGCCACGGCCGGGCAGCCGCAGGAACATTTCCACCTGCTCGCTCTCAACAAGAGAGAGCTGTAATCGACACGTTGCAGAGCACATGGAGATGCCATGACATCACGCACGTCAACACGTACCGGCATTTCGGGCTGGCGCTACGCCGGCTGGCGCAATGCCTTCTATCCGCCGCAATTGCCGCAAGCGCGCGAACTGGCGTTTGCATCGCGCGCGCTGCAGACCATAGAAATCAACGGCTCCCACTACGCATTGCAGACGCCGGCCAGCTATCGATCCTGGTACGAGGCCACGCCGCCGTCTTTCATGTTCAGCGTGAAAGCGCCGCGCTTCATCACGCATATCCTGCGATTGCGCGGCGAACAATCCCCGTTCGCGATCGCCAATTTCCTCGCCTCCGGCCTTTTTAATCTGCGCGAAAAGCTGGGCCCCATCCTGTGGCAGTTCCCGCCCAGCCTGCGCTTCGATCCCGGTTTGTTCGAAGCCTTCCTGCAAGGATTGCCGCACGACACCGAAGCCGCCGTCGAAGTCGCAAGACATCACGATGCGCATATCAAACATGCCTGCCTGAAAACCGACCGCAAGCGTCCGCTGCGCCACGCCGTTGAAATCCGCCATCCGAGTTTTTGTGATGAAACCTTCATTCAGATGCTGCGCAAATACCGCGCCGCGCTGGTGTTTTCCGATTCGACGGCGAACTGGCCCTATGCGGAAGACGTCACCGCCGACTTCATCTACATGCGGCTGCACGGCACCGAAACGCTGTACAGCGGCGCCTATTCCGACGCCGCACTCGATTGCTGGGCCAAACGCATCCGGACATGGGAAAGCGGCGGCGAACCGCGCGATGCGCAACGCATCGCCAGCACGCCGTCACACAGAAAGGCAACGAAGAAACCGCGCGACGTCTTCTGCTACTTCGACAACGACCAGAAAGTGCGCGCACCTTTCGATGCAGCACGACTGGCAAGCCGGCTACGCGGCAGCGCCGTGGAAAACGACATGAGGGGATTGCAGCATTCGCTGTGGAATGCGGCAGAAATCAGCGATCTGCTGAAAAAGAAACGGCGCTGAAACAGCGCCGGTCATCATTGAAATCGCTGCGTCAGGACGGCGACTTCGGCTTGCGCTCACTGCCGATCTCGGCAATCGCATCCTGGAATTCGGCTACATCCTCGAAGCTTTTGTAGACCGAAGCAAAGCGGATGTAGGCCACCTTGTCCAGTCGCTGCAGTTCGCGCATCACCAGTTCGCCGATCTGGCCGGACAACACCTCGCGCGCGCCGCTGGACAGCAGCTTCTGCTCGATGCGATGGATGGCGGCATCGACCGCCTCGGCCGGCACCGGCCGCTTGCGCAATGCCAGCTGCAGGCTTCCGCGCAACTTTCCCGGATCGAAATCGATGCGGCTGCCGTTTTTCTT
>DATDLO010000106.1:0-5380 GCA_036519215.1 Oxalicibacterium sp. | reverse complement strand
CTATCGGCCGACTCTGCGAAGAAGCAATAGCACCCAGACGGCTCTTGACCGGACGGCTATGAAAATAGGCATCACTTTCTTCCGGCGTCACTTTTTCGACGCGTCCTTCGATACGCACGACGCGCTCGATGTCCACCCAGTGGAACAGCAGTGAAGCATAAGGATTCTGTTCCAGCTCGGCGCCCTTGCGACTGTCGTAATTGGTAAACCAGGTAAAACCGTTCCGATCGAAATTCTTGATCAGCAGGATGCGCGACGAGGGTCGTCCATCGGCGCCCACCGTAGAAACGCCCATGGCGTTCGGTTCCTTGACGCCAGCCTTCACGGCCTCGTCAAACCACTTGGTAAATTGCATGACCGGATCGGCATCGGTAGCCGTTTCCAGCAATTCCGACTGGCTGTAATCGGTTCGGATATCCGCAATCGACATGTTGCTCTTTCGTTCAGCGAAAGCTTGAGAATACCGCAATATTTCCCACCGGGCATTGCAAGCAAATCAACGAACTGTCTCGCGGATGCTGCACCATTGGCGCATCGATGACGCTTGGCACATGAATCCGGCGTTGCTCTCCGTTAAAATGGCGGGATGACTTCGCTATCCGCCATTCCTGCCATCTCCGCCACCTCCGTGGACGACATCGATTTCGATCGTCGTTTCGGCGGCATCGCGCGCTTGTACGGCAAGGCAGCGCTCGACCGTTTCCGTAACGCACATGTTTGCGTGATCGGCGTCGGCGGCGTCGGCTCCTGGATCGTGGAAGCGCTGGCCCGCAGCGCCATCGGCCGCATCACGATGATCGATCTCGACAATGTCGCCGAATCGAACATCAATCGCCAGATTCATGCGCTGACCGATACCGTAGGCAAGGCGAAAGTGACTGCATTGGCGGAACGGATCGCGCAAATCAATCCAGCCTGCATCGTGACGGAAATCGAGGATTTCCTCACCGCCGACAATCTCAACGACATGATCGGCGCGCGCAACTACGACTACATCATCGACGCCATCGACAATGTACACGCCAAGACTGCATTGATCGCCTACTGCCGCAAAAACGGACTGAAGCTGGTGACAATCGGCAGCGCCGGCGGACAGATCGATCCGACGCGCATCGAGATCATGGATCTGTGCCGTACCGAACAGGAACCGCTGCTGGCCAAGGTACGCAAGCGCCTGCGCGCCGAACATGGTTTTCCGCGCGGCACAAAAAACAAGTTCGGCATCGATGCCGTGTTTTCCAGCGAACCGTTGCGCTTTCCCGAAACCGCAGAGGCTTGCGCCGTCGACGGTGATGCTGCCGGCATCACAGGACTGAACTGCGCCGGCTTCGGCTCTGCCATGGTCGTGACCGCTTCGTTCGGACTGGTTGCAGCCGCGCACGTGTTGCGCAAACTGGCCGAAACGTCAAACGTTGCGATGCAGGAAGAGGCAGCACAGGAACGCGCCGCCTGAAAAAAACAGGGCAGCGTTCGCTGCCCTTTCAACTGCATTTCCGTCACACTCCTGCAGATCAGAACTGCTTGAGCTTGTCGCTGAACGTCTTCCTGAACTTCGACACCTTGGGCGCGACGACAAATGCGCAGTATCCCTGCATGGGATTCTGACGGAAGTAGCTCTGGTGATAGTCCTCCGCCTTGTAGAACGTTTCGGCAGCGCTCAGCTCCGTGACGATGGGCGCATCCCACACGTTGGCCATTTCGGAAATGACATGCTTCGCCGTCTCCTGCTGCTCCGGCGAATGGTAGTAGATCACCGAGCGGTATTGCGTACCGACATCGTTACCCTGGCGATTCAACGTGGTCGGATCGTGGATCGTGAAGAATACTTCGAGGATTTCACGATAGCTGACGACAGCCGGATCGAACGTCAGGCGCACCACTTCTGCATGGCCGGTCGTTCCCTCGCAGATTTGCTCATAGGATGGATTGGCAACCTGTCCGCCGGTATAGCCGGATTCGACTTCCTGCACGCCGTTCAATTGCTGAAACACCGCTTCGGTGCACCAAAAACATCCGCCGCCTAGTGTCGCGATTTCTGTCGCCATGATTGCTCCGTAAATGAATTCCTGAAACTTTAACGCAAACGCCGATCCATGCAAATGGACAATTCCCGCGTTACCTGAAAAGAATCGTTCCTCCTGCGGCCAATACCGGCAGCACGCAGGGCGCAAACACATCTTCATCGAACAAGGCCGCCGTGACGCGGAAAGTATCCGCAACCGTCGCAGCGTCGATACCGTCCGTCAATTGCAGCAAGCTGTGCGACGATGCCGGCAGGATCAAACCGGGAATCGAAGCATTCTCTTCTACCGGCGGATAATAATGGCAGCGCGTCGCCACCAGCGACGACAATCGGGCGATGCGCAGCGCCGGCGATACCGCAGGCAGCGTTTCGGCGGCGATCTCGTCGTCATGCAGCAGAACCGCGACCCGATGCTGCTGCAGCAACGCGGTCGCGCCATCCCGCAACGAAGCATGCTCCAGCGGCAGCAAGCGGATGCCGCAACGCGCTGCGGCAAAATACAGCGACAGGGCATCCTGATGCCCCTGCCCCCAATAAGCAATCGTGTCGCCTGGCGCTACGCCCCATTCGCCGATCAATCGCGCCGTACCGCGCTCGATGCGCGACCAAAAACGCCGATAGGTAAAGACGCGCTCGCTTGAACGCGTCGCAATCGATGCAGGCGCTCTCGCCGCACGATGGCGCAGGATATCGAAAAGGGATGTACCGGATTCTTTCATCATGAAACTCTACGGAAACAGGTCATCGTCATCATGTGCCCCTGCCAAGCCGGCACCGTTTTGGGCATAATGGATGAAATTTCCCGGATCATCGATGTCTATTTCTTCTTCACGCCCGTCGTCGGCGACATCCTCGTCTTCTGCATCCGATACGCGCCATTTTCGCGATGCGCTGTCGCAGTTTGCCACCGGCGTCACCATCATTACCACACGACTGGACAACGGCACCTTCATCGGCCTGACTGCCAGTTCCTTCAATTCCGTTTCGCTCGATCCGCCACTGGTGCTGTGGAGCCTGAACCAGGCTGCCAACAGCTTGCCCGTTTTTACCGGCAATTCGCATTATGTGATCAATGTGCTGTCGGCTTCGCAAACCGAGCTGGCCAACAAGTTCGCACGTCCCGGCAAGAACCGTTTCGACGGCGTCGAATTCATGCTGTCTCCGACCGGATTGCCGATCCTGAAAGACGTCGCCGCCTGGTTCGAATGCCATAACCGCAGCCGCTATCCGGAAGGCGATCACGTGATCTTCGTCGGCGAAGTCGAGAACTGCGACGTCTGCCCGCAAGAGCCGCTGGTTTTCCACGGCGGCCGCTTCCTGTCCAGCAAACCGTAACCGGTTCAGGTTCCCAGCAATCTTTCCAGCTCACCCGCTGAATCGTGCGCAGCACGGCGCAGCCGGTCGTTGATGCCGTTCCAGTCTTCACCCGTCGGCGGTGCCTCGACCACGATCAGGTCGGCTTTTGCCGCATCCATCGCGCGCAAAGCCGCGTACAGGTCATGCGCATAGCCGGCTGCCTGCGATGACAGGCGCGTTCTGGCCTGCACTGCAGCATCGAATTCTGTGTAATGCATCAACGCGACACGGTGGCCGGCTGCATGCAGTTTGTCCAATGTATTTGCCAGGCGCGCAGTCTCGATCAGTACGACGGATGTCACCGGCGCATAGTGCGATGCCAGCGTACCCGATGCACGCGGCGCGGCGCTGTCCGGCAATCGCGGCATTTTTCCCAACACGCCTGCGATATCGGCGGCGCTGATGTGGCCCGGTCGCAACAAGACAGGTTCGCCGCGCGACAGATCGAGAATCGTCGATTCGATGCCGACTTCGCTCTGGCCGCCATCCAGAATGCAATTCAGCAGACCGCGCCTGTCACCGGCAAACTCGTCGCGCACGTGCTGCGCCGTGGTCGGGCTGACATGGCCGAATTTATTTGCAGATGGCGCGGCAACGCCGCCCTTGCCGTTCTTGAAGGTACGCAGCAATGCCTGCGCCACCGGATGCGATGGACAACGCAGGCCGATCGAATCCTGACCGCCGGAGACGATCGCATTGATGCCATCCGCACGCTTAAGAATCAGCGTCAGCGGCCCCGGCCAGAAGGCGGCAATCAGCTTGCGCGCATCGTCCGGCACTTCGGCAGCCCAATGCGACACATCCGCTTCCGGCGCGAGATGCACGATCACCGGATGATCGGACGGTCGCTCCTTGGCTTCGTAGATGTAAGTGACCGCGCAGGCGTTTTCCGCATCGGCACCGAGACCATAAACAGTCTCGGTCGGAAAGGCGACCAGTTCGCCGCGCTCCAGCCGTCGTGCGGCATCGCGGATCGCCGGCCAGTCGAGTTGCTCTTCGCTCATGCTGCGATCACGTGTATCGATGCGGCTCAGGCAGGAATGCCGAGGATCGCGCACGCCTTGCGCAGATTCGCCTGCGCTTCCTCGATGGTCGGCGCGATGAAGGTGACATGGCCCATCTTGCGCGCACGGCGTGCGCTGCTCTTGCCGTACAAGTGCAGGTTCGCCCCCGGCAATGCCAGCACCTTGTCCCACGCCGGTTCGCGCGCTTCGTCCGAATCGCCTTCGAACCAGATATCGCCGAGGATATTCAGCATCGCAGCCGGCGAATGCTGACGCACGTCGCCCAACGGCAGACACGCCATCGCGCGTACCTGCTGCGCGAACTGGCTGGTAACGCAAGCGTCGATCGTGTAATGGCCGCTGTTGTGCGGGCGCGGCGCCATTTCGTTGGCGACCAGCGAACCGTCGGTCAGCACGAAGAATTCGATGCACAGCACACCGACGTAGCCCATCTGCCCGATGATCGCCAGCGCGGCAGCCTGCGCCTTCGCAGCCGATTCCGGCGTGATGTGCGGCCCCGGCACGGTGGTTGTGAACAGGATGCCGTCGCGGTGCACGTTCTCCGCGATCGGATAGACGACCGACTGGCCGTCCGCGCCACGCGCAGACAGCACGGAAATTTCATACGCCAGCGGCAGCATCTTTTCCAGTACGCAGTGCGCACCTTCCATGTCGGCATAGGCCTGGCGCAGTTCGTCGCGCGTCTTCACGCGTACCTGGCCCTTGCCGTCGTACCCCATGCGTACCGTTTTCAGAATGCCCGGCAACAAGTCGTCGGGTACGGAATCGATATCGGCATCCGACTTGATTTCCTTGTGCGGCGCAGGAAACACGCCCGACTTTGCCGCACAATCGATGAAGAAACGCTTCTCCTCCATGCGGTCCTGCGCGATCGATACGCAATCGGCTGACGGTGCGACAAAGGTGTTTTCCGCCAGCAGGGCTAGGCTGCGCGCCGAGACGTTTTCGAATTCAGTGGTAACGGCAGCGCACTGCT
>DATDLO010000105.1:0-4186 GCA_036519215.1 Oxalicibacterium sp. | reverse complement strand
CCTGGGCCTCCTGATCATCGACGAGGAGCACCGCTTCGGGGTGCGCCACAAGGAGGCCGTCAAGGCGATGCGCGCCGAAGTCGACGTGCTGACACTCACGGCCACGCCGATCCCGCGCACGCTGGGCATGGCGCTGGAAGGCCTGCGCGATTTTTCGATCATCGCCACCGCGCCGCAAAAGCGGCTGGCGATCAAAACCTTCGTACGCAGCGAAGGCGATTCCGTGATCCGTGAAGCCTGCCTGCGCGAACTGAAGCGCGGCGGCCAGGTGTACTTCCTGCATAACGAAGTCGAGACGATCGAGAACCGCAAGGCAATGCTGGAAGAACTGCTGCCCGAGGCACGCATCGCCGTCGCGCATGGCCAGATGCATGAGCGCGACCTGGAAAAAGTGATGCGCGATTTCGTCGCACAACGCTTCAATGTGTTGCTGTGCACGACCATCATCGAAACCGGTATCGACGTACCAACCGCCAACACCATCGTCATGCATCGCGCCGACAAGTTCGGCCTCGCGCAATTGCACCAGTTGCGCGGCCGCGTCGGCCGTTCGCACCACCAGGCCTACGCCTATCTACTGGTGCATGACGTGCAAGGACTGACGCGGCAGGCGCAACGCCGACTGGATGCCATCCAGCAGATGGAAGAACTCGGCAGCGGCTTCTATCTCGCGATGCACGATCTGGAAATCCGCGGTGCCGGCGAAGTGCTAGGCGAAAGCCAGTCCGGCGAGATGACCGAGATCGGCTTCCAGCTGTATTCGGACATGCTGAACGAAGCCGTGCGCGCGCTGAAGAACGGCAAGGAACCGGACCTGGCCGCCCCGCTGTCCACCACCACCGAAATCAACCTGCATGTGCCGGCGCTGCTGCCGGAAAATTATTGCGGCGATGTACACGAACGGCTGTCGATCTACAAACGTCTGGCAAACTGTGCGACAAACGATGCCATCAGCGACCTGCAGGAAGAATTGATCGACCGTTTCGGCAAGATGCCGGAACCGGCACAGGCATTGGTGGAAACGCACCGGCTGCGCGTGGCGGCCAAGCCTGTCGGCATCGTCAAGATCGACGCACATGCCGAATCGGCGACGCTGCAGTTCGAGCCGAACCCGCCGATCGACGGCATGCGCATCATCGAGCTGGTGCAGAAAAATCGCCACATCAAGCTCAACGGCCAGGACAAGCTGCGTATCGTCGCCGCCATGCCGGATCTGGCGGCGCGCGTCACGCAGGTGCGCAGCACGATACGTGCATTGACGGCATGACGAGCGCGCATCTTAAACGAACCAACATTCATTCGCATCAATCGGAATATCCATGGATCTCATTCTGCAAGGACTGACAACGCAACGCAGCACCATCGAGCAGATCGCCGGGCTGGCACGCTCGCGCGTGGTTGTTGCGGTCGGCGAACATGCCTATCGTTGCGAAGGCATTTCCTACAATGACGAAGTGAAAGCGCAGATCGACGTTGCCGCCTGGGCAGCGAAACTGGACTATACCTTCATCGAACGCGGCCGTTCGCTGGGCGATTTCAAGCTGCTCGTCATGGACATGGATTCGACGTTGATCACGATCGAATGCATCGACGAAATTGCCGACATGCAAGGGCTGAAACCGCAAGTCGCCGCGATCACCGAGGCAGCAATGCGCGGTGAAATCGAATTCCGCGAGAGTCTGGTGCGCCGCGTTGCGCTGCTGGAAGGTTTGGACGCAAACGCGCTGCAGCGCGTCTATGACGAACGCCTCAAGCTGTCGCTAGGCGCAGAGAACATGCTGGCTGCGATGAAAGCCGCTGGTGTGAAGACGCTGCTGGTCTCCGGTGGTTTCACTTTCTTCACCGACCGCATGCAGCAACGGCTTGGCCTGGACTACACGCATTCCAACCGGCTGGAAATCGTCGACGGCAAGCTGACCGGCAAGCTGACCGGCGACATCGTCGATGCCGATGAGAAAAAACGCACGGTCGAACGCGTCTGCGCCGAAATGGGTATCCAGCCGGCACAAGCCATCGTCATGGGCGATGGTGCCAACGACCTGAAGATGATGGGCATCGCCGGCCTGTCGGTCGCCTTCCGCGCCAAACCTGTCGTCCGCGCGCAAGCCGATGTCGCACTGAATTTCGTCGGGCTGGACGGCATCCTGCCACTGCTCTGATTGCCTTCCCTCCGGTGCACCGCCGCACCGGACATCCTCACGTTTTCCTCACATCCCCGGCGCCATCCTGCAGTCCATATTGCTTACATGGTGCTTACAAAAGCGACCTGTTTTTCGCTTTGATGCGCATTCGCAGAACATTTCATCGGTCGCGCAATTTTATTCATCTTTTCGCGTTGCATCTGCCTCAATAATCGTGGGCGGCATTGCATGCCGAGGCACACACAAGCAGATATAAAAACAATCTGTACGCCTACTATAAAAAGGAGCAGACAAAATGGTATGGCAACAAGTCTATGACCCGTTGAACAGTTTCGCACTGTCCACACTGGTCGCCGGGATTCCGGTGGCCGTTCTTCTGATTTCCCTCGCCTTCTTCCACATGAAAGCGCATCTGGCAGCCGGTCTGGCGTTGCTGGTGGGTATTTGTGTGGCCGCTTTCGTGTTCGGCATGCCGGTCGCGATGGCCGGCAAGGCGGCGGGGCTGGGCATCATCTCCGGCCTGTTCCCGATCGGCTGGATCGTGCTCAACATTATTTTCCTGCACAGGCTGACAACGCAGAACGGCTATTTCAAGGTGCTGCAGGATAGCGTCGGCAGCATCACCGAAGACCGCCGCCTGCAGCTGCTGCTGGTGGCCTTCTGCTTCGGCGCCTTCTTCGAGGGCGCCGCCGGCTTCGGTACGCCGGTCGCAGTGACGGGTGCGATCCTGATCGGCCTCGGCTTCTCGCCGCTGGCAGCATCGGGCCTGGCGCTGATCGCCAACACCGCACCGGTTGCATACGGCGCACTGGGCGCACCGGTCATCGCACTGTCCGCTGTGACAGGCCTCGACCTGCACCATCTGTCGGCAATGATCGGCCGCCAGTTGCCGTTCTTCTCGGTGATCGTGCCGTTCTGGCTGATCTGGGCCTTTGCCGGCTTCCGCGGCATGCGCGAAATCTGGCCGGCCATTCTGGTGGCAGGCGTATCGTTCGCGATTCCGCAGTTCCTCGTCTCCAACTTCCACGGCCCCTGGCTGGTGGACGTCATCGCCTCGCTGGTGTCGATGGGCTGCCTGACGCTGTTCCTGAAAGTCTGGCAACCGAAGAAGATCTGGACCTCGACCGCCCTCGGCAAGCATCCGGATAACTCGGCAGCCGACGTGAAACCGGAACCGATCAACGTCAATGGCGGCGGCGCAGCAGCAATCAGCAAGGCACGCGCATGGATGCCGTGGGTCATCCTGTCGATATTCGTCTTCCTGTGGGGCACGCCGTTCTTCAAGAAATTCGTCGACTCGATCTGGGCCTTGAAAGTAGCGATCCCCGGTCTGGACCACATGGTCATGAAAATGCCGCCGGTGGTACATCAACCGGTCATCGAAGGCGCCGTCTTCAATTTCAACGTGCTGTCGATGGCGGGCACCGGCATCCTGGTTTCGTCCATCGTCGCCGGCCTGGCCATGGGTTATTCGGTCAAGCGACTGTTCGTCGAATACTGGGAGACGATCAAGCTGGTGCGTTTCTCGCTGTTGACGATCTGCGCGATGTTCGGCGTCGGCTACCTGACCCGCTACTCCGGCCTCGATGCGACACTGGGTCTGGCATTTGCGCAGACCGGCGTGCTGTATCCGATGTTCGGTACATTGCTCGGCTGGCTGGGTGTGGCGCTGACCGGCTCCGATACGGCATCCAACGTGCTGTTCGGCAGCCTGCAGAAAACCACGGCTGAACAGCTTGGTCTGAATCCTGTGCTGATGGCCGCAGCCAACAGCTCCGGCGGCGTCATGGGCAAGATGATCGACGCCCAAAGCATCGTCGTCGCTTCCACAGCCACCCGCTGGTATGGCCACGAGAGCGAAATTCTCCGCTATGTATTCTTCCACAGCATAGCACTAGCACTGCTGGTGAGCCTGCTCGTGCTGGGGCAGGCGTATGTGTGGCCGCTCAGCGCGCTGGTGCATTAACAACGTCAGTCGGGAGAGTATCCCTTGAGTGGGAAGAACTGGCGCCATGGCTTCGCTTCATCGACGACTCGTGCGATAG
>DATDLO010000104.1:0-7742 GCA_036519215.1 Oxalicibacterium sp. | reverse complement strand
ATAGGCATAGGCCGCGTAGACCGATGAGCCGTGGCGAACCGAACGCCGCACGATTTCCATCGCCACCCACAACACGACGATGGAATCGGCCAGGTAGGTAAAACCGTAAGCGAGAAAGGCCATCGTCGCCTGCACTTGCAGCAGGTACTCCGGATCGGTGGCCGGCGGCATGTTCGCCAGTTCCAGCGGATCGCGGCCGCGCAGCGCTGCCTTCAATCGCAGCCGTGCCAGCAAAATGTGCTTTTCGTTCAGATTCGGTGGCAACTTGATGCCGGAAATCTCCAGCATCTCGATGCCGGTCTTCATCAGGTCCTGCGGCCGGTACAGTGCGCCGTAACAGCGGATCAGGTAATCCTTGGCGGCGATCATCTCGTGCGGTGTCGCGCTGTTGTCGCAGACGACCTGGCACAGGCGTTCCATCTCGCGATAGTCGGCGCGCGCGAAGGCTTCGTTGATGCGCTCCATGTAGAGCGCGTGCATGAAGGCCTGCTTGTCGCGCCAGTCTTCCACGCTGCCGTATTCATCGGCGATGACGATGCATTCGCGGTGCACGTCGAATGCCGCCGATTGCCGCGCGCGGCGTGCCGCCCGCAGGTTCAGCTCGGCCAGTTCGTCCTTCTCGTGCCGGTGCATCAGCAGCGCACGGCCGCGATTGAGATGATCGACGATGTCGAAGATGGACTCGTCCTGCTCGGCCGGCGTCTGGCTGCTCAACAACAGGCGACCGATCTGCAGGTGAATCGCATCCGTCTCCTGACGCGAAATGCCTTCGTAGGCGGCCTGCTGCACGCGGTCGTGCTGGAACTGATAGGCATGCGAGACGATCGTCGATGCGGCAACACGCGCTTCTGCCGGATGAATCAATGCCGACTGCATTGCCTCGTGCAGCATTTCCTGGATTTCCAGTTCCGATTTTTCGCTAACGATGCTGAGCGTGTGCACATCGAAACGGCTACCGATGCAGGCGGCGATCGTCAACAGGCACTGCGTCGCCGGCGGCAAGCGGCACAGTTCGCGCGTGAGCAGGTCGATGACATTGTCGGTGATGCCGGCCGCCTCGATCTGGCCGATATGCCATTGCCAACGGCCGCTCTCAAAGCGCAGCAGGCCGTCGCCATGCAGGCTCTTGATGAACTGATTGATGAAGAACGGATTGCCGAGCGTCTTGCGATAGATGAGACGCGCCAGCGGCTGCACCTCAGCCGGATCGCATTTCAGCGTATCGGCCACCAGTTCGACAATGCTGTCCTTGCCGAGCGGGCTGACCTCCACCGTCGTCACCGCGGTGTCCTTGCGGATCTGGTCGAACGTCATGCCCAGCGGGTGTGCAGCATCCACTTCGTTGTCGCGATAGGCGCCGATCAGCAGCAGGCGCGACGTATCGAGATTCTTCATCAGCAGCGGAATCAGCTTCAGCGAGGCGGCATCGGCCCACTGCAGATCGTCCAGGAACAGCACGATCGAATGTTCCGACTGCGTGAAGACGCTGACGAAATTCTGCATCGCATAGTTGAAGCTGTTGCGCGTGCCGCTCTGCGCCGATACTTCCGGCTGCTTGCCGATGATGAATTCCAGTTCGGGAATCACATCGATGATCAACTGGCCGTTGGCGCCAAGCGCCTTCATCAACTTGCTGCGCCACTGCGTGATGCGGTTCTCGCTTTCGGTCAGGATTTGCCGGATCAGCTCGCGAAAAGCCTGGTTGAATGCCGAATACGGAATCGCGCGCTTGAACTGGTCGAACTTGCCGGAGATGAAGTAGCCGCCCTGCGCCACCACCGGTTTGTGGATTTCATTGACCAGCGACGACTTGCCGATGCCGGCATAGCCGGTCACCAGCACCAGCTCCGCACTGCCCGCCACCACGTTCCTGAAGGCTTGCAGCAGGTGTCCGTATTCGATGTCGCGGCCATAGAGCTTCTGCGAGATCTGCAGGCGGTCGCAGACGTCGTTGCGCGCCAGCGGGAAGGATTCGACGATGCCGGTCTCGGTCAGCGCGCGGCGGCAGGATTCGATATCGGCCAGCAGACCGTCCAGGCTCTGATAACGATCCTCCGCATTTTTCGCCAGCAACTTCAATACGATATCGCCCAACACATCGGGAACCGCCGGGTTGAGCCGGCTCGGCGGTACTGCCCGCCGCGCGATGTGGCTGTGCACCAGCTCCATCACATTGTCGGATTCGAACGGCAGCTGGCCGGTCAGCAGCTCGTACATGACGATGCCGAGCGAATAGTAGTCGCTGCGGTAATCGACCTGGCGGTTCATGCGCCCGGTCTGTTCCGGCGAACTGTAAGCCAGCGGCACGGTGGCATCGTTGCGGAATTCGATCGTGCCGTCAGACTGCACGCGCAGATTCGCCAGGCACAGCGCCTGGTGCAGATCGACATGCGCATGTACATCGCGCAGGCCGCGCACCAGTGCGCCGAACAGTGCAAGCGCGCCGTCCAGATCGTAGGAGGCTGCTGCTGCCGGCGCGGATGCGTCCGCATCGGCAACCGGGGCCAGGCGAAAGAACATCGTGCGATGCAGATTGTTCTTCGTTGGCGTTGCCCGTTTCGCCGGCGTCCGGTCCGTTTGTTGTGGAAGTTTGATTTGAGGCTCCGGTTCAATCGCGGCCGGCGCGCCGCTGCACCGGTTTTTCCTTGCTAAAAGCAGGTATTGCAGTTAATGATAGGCAACATTGCCGGGGCTTCCGCCACCCGCGTAATATAGTTGAAACTGCTTCCGTGCGGCAACGATGCAACGTTAAATCTGTCATCCTTCATGCCTGACATTCAGTCTTCCGATCAGCACGCCAGCCAACGCACAAATCAGCTCGCACAGGAGCGCATCCCCGCCGACGAAACCGAATGCACGCGCAACCTTGCCGCGCGGCTGCAGGCCAAGATCGTCCACGACAACCGGACCGGCATCATGCGGCGCGACGCGCATCCGAAGATGCACGGCGTGGTGAAGGCGGAATTCATCGTCGAGCCCAACCTGCCGCCGGAACTGCAGATCGGCATCTTCGCCGAACCGAAAACCTATCGTGCCTGGATACGCTTCTCCAACCAGGACGCCATCATCCAGGACGACCACAAGCGCGACATCCGCGGCATGGCGATCAAGCTGATGGGCGTACCCGGCGAAAAGCTACTGGAAGCCCAGCGCGACGAACAGACGCAGGATTTCATCGTCATCAGCACCAATGTCTTCGTCACGCGCAACGTCGCCGAATTCGATGCGCTGATCAAGGCAATGACCGGCAGCCTGCTGGCAAAAATCCTGTTCTTCGGCACGCACTGGCGCGTGATCCGGAACCTCGTGCTGTCGCTCAAGAAGTTCGCCAATCCGCTGCAGATGCGCTACTGGAGCACGACGCCGTATCTGTTCGGCGATACCGCAGTCAAGTATTCCGCCATTCCACATCAATTCAACCAGGCTCCGCCGCCAGCCGGCGCCGGCGCCGACTTCCTGCGCGAGGCGATGATTCGGCAACTGTCGCGGGGCGAGGCTCTATTCGACTTCACCGTGCAACTGCAGAAGAACGCAAGCAGCATGCCGATCGAAGACCCGGGCAAGGAATGGCGCGAATCCGAATCGCCGTTCCGCAAGGTGGCGACGATCCGCATCCTGCAACAGGACTTCGACAGCGACGCGCAGCGCGTCTTCGGCGAAAACCTGTCGTTCACGCCGTGGCACAGCCTGCCGGCGCATCGTCCGCTCGGCGGCATCAATCGCGCACGCAAGATCGTCTATGACGCGATTTCCACCTTCCGCCACGAACGCAACGGTGTAACGCGCCGCGAGCCAACGAGCTGGGACATCGACTGATGCTCAACTGAACGGCACGACCGGACTGCGTGGCTGCACTACACACCTGAAAAACCGGGGCCCGCAATCGACCACCATGCAAACCAATCAGGTCGGATCGACGATGCCTTTCGCGATCATCCGCAGCGCCGTCAGGCTCGGCACGAAGAAGTAATCGCCGCCGCGCGTTTCAACCAGCCTCGGGATCTTCGACAGGAAGTACGGCGCAGCGTCACTGTCCGGCTCGACTTCCAGCACGGCGCGACTGGCCGAGCTGCCATCGTGGTTGCCGAGGATGATTTCCTTGTCGTTGCCGGCCTTGAAATCGTTGCCGTAATTGACCCATTGCTGCTGCACGAATTCGAACTGCCGGCTGATGCTGGCGTTCAGCATCATGATGACGATGCCATGGTTGCCGTCGTCACGCGTGGGGTCCGTCACCGCGCCGTACGGCAAGCCGCGCCGCAATACGCGGCGGCGATTCGACAACGCACCCGGCGTCTCGAATGCCTTCGGATTGAACTGCAACGCCGCGCGCGGGTTGATGCGGCGCAGGTGCGAGCTGAACGGGCACTTCGCGCCGTGCGGATCGCTGTCGAAGGTGAAACCGCTCAGCATGCGATCGCGATCGGCCGGATTGGCAGCGGCGAACTTCGCATCCCATTCCGCCTTGCTCTTCGCGTCCGGCGCCGATACCAGCGGCGCGCCGTTGTCGCGCCAGCGGCCGACAAACTTCGCTGCCAGCAATTCCTTGCCGCCCGGGTATTTCGCGCCTTCCTGTTCCAGATAGGCATTGAAGGTGCCGACGTTTTCGTGCAGCTTGCGATAGACCATGTAGGTGCCGTTGCGCGATAACAGCTGCGGCAGCGGCGCGGCCGGATATTCGTTCGCCTCGTCCTTGTGGCCGAGAATGAATTCGCCGGTTTCCAGCGGCAGCCACTCGCCGTTCTTCATCTGCTTGCCGCGACCGACCACGCGTTCCGGCCGTCCCGGCAAACCCTCGAACACCGGATCGCCGATGCCGTCGGTGTAACCGAAGTGCTCCTTCGGCGTCGGCTTGCCGTTCTCGAACAGCGCATGCACGTCCTGGAACGGCAGATGTTCCTGACCGTCGCTGCGATGGCCGGAAAGAATCGCCATGCCGCCGGCGCTGTGCGTGACCAGTTGCTGCAGCCATTCGTAGCGCTTCTGCACGTCTTCCTTGCTCTGGCCGTTGATCGAGATCCAGATGTGCACATCCTTGTGCCTGTCCTTCTCGCGGCTCTCGCGCCAGATCGGATCCCAGTGATCGGGTGCGCTGCTGCCGTCGTCGCCGAGGATGTCGCGACGCTTCTTCATTCCCATCACGAATTCCATCGGAAAACCGATCAGCGAGGCGCGCGGCAGTTCCAGCTCCTTCAAACCCGGATAGGTGAAGGCGATGTTAACGGTGGACAGCGGCTTCCTGATCGGGTTGGCGCCATCGTTCCAGCGCACGGCGCTCGTCACCTCCTGCGTCACGCTGCCGACGAATTCGCGGCCGCGGCGATGTTCGCGGATGTTCAGGAAGACATAGCGGGCGAACGGAAAGTTGTAGCGGCCATAGGCGCGCACCACGTTGCCCTGGATATCCAGCAGGTCGAGTTCCTTTTGCACGATGGTTCTCCTATCCGTTCTGCAGGGTCGACTGCCCGGCACGCCAGCTCGGCCCCGCCAGGTTCAGCGGCTGCGCGCGCTGGATGAATGCCTGATACGCCTTTTGCAACTCGGCCGGCGGCAAACCCTGGTGTTCCTCGGCAAAGCGGGAGAATTCCTGCTTGATGTACAGCGACTTCAGTTGCTCCGGCAGCGGATCGTCGTTGGAACCGACGAAAAACAGCGACGCATCGAGCTGGCATTTACGGATATAGGCGGAAAACGATGCCGCGTCGTGCACCTGATCGAAGCCGTAGCAGAACTGCCAGATGTGGCGGATGTCATCGCTGATCGTGTTCCACATCGTGTGAAGATAGCTGTCCAGATCGCCGTGCAAATTGCACGAAAAGACGATGTACTTGGATTTCAGATGATCCTCGCGCGGCAGCGCACGACGGCGAAAGTGGTCGGAGAAGATCGACAGGAAATCGAAGAAGGTGCCGCCGAATTCGGTACCCGGCAGCGATTCGTAATAGACGTCGTCCAGCACGAAGAAACGGCACAGATAAGTCTGCGGCACCTTCGCCATCGGACTGTGTTCCAGCAGCCCCCAGTTCTGCAGCCGATGCCGTACTTCATCGCTGTAGGCCGTGCCTTCGAAATGCCCTTTCCGGATCGGGCACAGGCAGGTCAATGCATAGGCGTTGCCGCTGACGTTCGATGCCATGTCAGTCTCCTTTCGCCTGATCGGCCAGGCTGACAATGGGCAGCGGCTGCATCGTTCCCATATCGTGCTGCAGGCTGCGCAACAGCGCGTTGTATTCCTTGATGAAATCGTCGGGCGACTTGTTGCCGTGTTGCGCGTCGAAATCGATCAGCGCGGCTTTCAGCTTCTTCGCCGACTTGATGTCGTTCGACGACGCCATCGGATAGGCGTTGTAATAGTGATCGGTCTGGATCTGGTTGTAGGTGATGTAGGAATGGAAAGGCGTCAGCGGCACCGAACGCGGATAGCGGATGTTCCACTTCCAGAACTGATCCAGGCCGGCCGGAATCGCGAAGGTGAACGAATCGACGTACTGCGCCCAGCTGCCGTTGAAATTGCTGAAGAACAGCATGTACGAATAATGCAGGTCTTCCTTCGGCTGGTGTTCGTCCAGATGCGGAAACTGCCTGCGGCCGATGATGACCCAGCGCGCGTAATGGATCAGCGACAGTGTGATCAGTCCGCTCAGCGTGGATGGAAATTTCAGCGCGAACCAGAAGATCACCTTGTTGATCCACGTCATGTACCAGCGGATCGGCGTGATCACGTTCATCGCATACGCCTTGCCTGCGATATTCGACATTGCACTCCCCTTTTTTCGTTCACCGGCAGCGGATGCGGCGGCCTGCATGGGGCTTGCCTTTTCATCTCCGCTGTCGTCGCCGTCTCTGCTGCATGCGGGCGCTCCCGTGTCTTTGCCGCCGTTGACGGCAGCACGCAAGCGTACCCGAGCGAATATATTTCTGGCAAATATATTTCCGGCAGGACATGGATTGCGATTCAATTGCGCGAAGCTTTGCGATATGCTGGACGCAATTGGCAACAAGACCATCAACCATTCGGGATGTCATGCCTTCATTCCACCCATTCCATACCTTTCTTTCCGCCCGGCGCAGCGATGCGCAACGTGCACGCATTGCAAGACGTCGCCAGAAAGCGGCGCATGACGTACAGCCGGACAGGCACCTGTTCGACAGGCTGCAACGCACGATCAATACACAATTGAACGGCATCGTCGGCGTGCTGGAAATGATCCGCCAGCATGAACTGACATCCGAGCAGCGCGAACTGATCGGCCTGGCGCAACGCAGCGCCAACACGCTGCTGTCGGATACCGGGCGGCTGTTCGATGGAGACGCTTTTGCCGACGATACGGCGATGCACATCGACGACGCAATGCGCGACGTCCGCGTGCTGGTCGTCACGCCGGATGCGGCACTGCGCACGCGAATCGAAAACGAATTGATGCACCGCGACATGCGCGCCACCGGCGTCGAACGCGCCGATGCCGCACTGACCGCGCTGGAACAGGCTGCTGCAGCCGGCGATCCCTACCGCATTGCATTGCTGGATCAGGATATCCACGGCATCGACGGCGAAACGCTGGGCTCCGCGATCGGCAATGCGCCCGCGCATCGCGATACGCTGATCGTGCTGATCAGCAGCGAACACGATCGCCAGGATGCGGATCGACTCGCCCTGGCCGGTTTTTCAGCCTGGCTGCCCAAACCCGTTCCGCGCCCGATGCTGGTCGATACGCTGGCCATGCTGTGCGACTGCATCGCGA
>DATDLO010000103.1:0-2713 GCA_036519215.1 Oxalicibacterium sp. | reverse complement strand
CCCGACTACATGCCGCGCGTCTACGTCACCGAACATTTTCCAGGCGGATTCAGGGATCGCGAGGTGATCGATGGTCATTCTTATCCGACCACGGAAGCATGCATAGCACAAGGCCTGCAAACGGCACGCGAATACATCGATCGCCAAACCGGCGAAAAGAAATCGACGAAGCACTGATCCTGCTGCCTTCATTGCCCGGCTGGTTGCCGGGCAAGTTTTTTCTTCGATGGCTTACGACGTCATCGGCAGATAACGCGCCGCCCATGCCGCAATCAATTGCGCCACGTAGTCCGCATCTTCACGCCGCGTCAGCAAATGATCGGCGTCATCCAGCGAGATGAAGCTTTTCGGATGGCGCGCTGCCGCGAAAATGTGTGACGCGTTGGCGACTTCCACCGTATCGTCTCCCGGCGCATGCATGACCAGCAGCGGCCGCCGCAAAGTAGCGATGCGCGAACGCAAATCGTTCTGTCGCAAACCGTCGACCAAGCTCTTGCGCACGACGAATGGCCGCCCGCCCAGTTTCACTTCCGCCTCTCCTTGCGCTTCCACCCTTTCCAGCCCGGCCGGATCGAACAAGCGCAGCACATGCGCCACGTCATACGGCGCACCAATGGTGACGACGCCGCGCACACCTGGCAGTTCGCCGGCCGCCATCAGCGATGCTGCGCCGCCGAGACTATGGCCGATCAACAGCGAAGGCGGCTTGCCGGCGGCTTCCATCGCGCGTGCCGCAGCGACCAGATCGCTGACGTCGGCGGCAAAACTGGAATCACCAAAAGTGCCGCCACTGGTTCCCAGTCCCGCGAAATCGAAACGCAACACGCCCACGCCATGCTCGGCAAGCGCCTTCGTCACACGTGTTGCAGCCAGGCTGTCCTTGCCGCAAGTGAAGCAATGCGCAAAAATCGCCCAGCCGCGCGCAGCGATTTCCGGCTCCGAAAGACGTCCGGAAAGACGGTAACCCCTGGGTCCGTCGAAATCGAAAACTTGTGGTGGCATTTTTCCTGTCCCTTTTATTCAATTCTGATTCAAAGCTGATTCAAGCAATGACGGCATCATAGAGATAAAGCGGCGGGTAAATATTTCTCACTGTATCCGCCCACGCTTTTATCGCATGACTTCCGGTTTCACGACACGACCGGGAAATCGATGGCTGTGTCGTTGATGCGATTGGAAACGTTGGTGAAAACAGTCACCGCAATGGCAAGACTGATTTCAACCAATTGACTATCGGTATAGCCGACTGCCTTGATCGCCGCAAATTCTTCTGCCGCAATCGTTCCGCTACTTTGCACCAGCACGCGAACGAAGCGAATCAGTGCATCGCGCCTGGCATCACCGGTTGGTTCTCCATTGCGAATCTGGTGCAGCACGTCCTGCGACAATCCGGCCAGCTTGCCCAGCAGCGAGTGCGCCGCCACACAATAGTCGCAACCGGCCACCACGCTGACCAGCAGCTTGATCGTTTCCAGTTCCTGCCTGCTCAGACTGCCTGCCGCCAGCACGCTATCGACATTCAGCACGGCTTTCAATGCTTCCGGTCCATGCGCGCCGATGACGGCAAAGGTGTTCGGCACACTGCCGGCGGCCTTCCTGACTCGCGCTTGGACTTCGGCGGTGGCGCCGTTCGCCGAAGCAATGACGGGTGTGGAAATGCGGTCCATGATGCAACTCCTTCGAATAATGTTGTAAAGCCATTACTTTACGAGCCTGCATTAACGTTTATAAGACTTGAAACGATCAATAAATCATCAATTCGTCTCACACTTGGCCTATCCCGCCACTCCTCCGCGAAAACACCATATTCATGGGATGCTCACAATTTTGGCAATCCAGCATGCTGCGTGCCACCGTTTTGCCCTTCGCCGCCACAGGCGTCGATAAGGCCGAATTCCGATTTCCTCGATACCTCCGCTTCGCATGACGCTGGCCCTTGTTCCCCACGCCGCCGCCGATCCGCACACATTGCGCATCTGGGTCGGCGTCGCCCACTGCGAACCGGATACCGCATCGACATGGCTGATCGACGGCAAACCTGCACAAGCGGTAACGCTGCGCGCCCTGCGCGCCTGGCGCATCCCCGGTTGCAGGCCGTTTCATTCCGGCGTATTCGAATTGCATGGACTGCAGCCGACCACCCGATACGAAGTAACGTTGAGGCACGGCAAGGAAACCATCGTGCGCACGATGCAGACGCTGCCGGCAGCTGTGCCTGCATCGGATGACGGCAGCTTCAATCTGTTGCTGCTGTCGTGCTTCCACGGCGCACAGGATGCGACCGGCATTGCAGGCCGCGAGCTGGCGACATTGAAGCCACGCCCGGACTTCACCATTCTGGCGGGCGATCAGGTCTATCTCGATCTGCCGACGCTGAGCGATTTTCGCGACGAACCCGCATGGCTGCAGCGCAAATTCCAGCAGGACTACCTGACCAACTGGTTCGGCACACCGCAACAGGCACCTATGCCGCACGATATTCCTGCCGGCTTTCCGCAGATCCTGTCGCTGGCCCCGATCGTCACGCTTCCGGACGATCATGAATACTGGAACAACGCACCTTTTTCCAGCCCCATCATCCAGAACAGCTGGACCGAAGCCGGTAGAAGAAACTGGAGCGAGGCTGCCGAACTGGCATTCGACATGTTCCAGAACGGCAGCGCGCAAAAAATGGGCACACCGCGCCACATCGAGATCATCTCGATGTGGCGCG
>DATDLO010000102.1:0-2688 GCA_036519215.1 Oxalicibacterium sp. | reverse complement strand
CACGACGGCCGGCATCGCCAGCAATTGGCCGATCTGGTCTGCCACATAGGGCGCCGGTCCACCGACGGCGATCAATTGCTGCGGATTCAGCGTCTTGCCTTCGAGCAGTTCGTGGATCGTGTAGACCGGTTTGCTGTTGACTTCGGCGATCATCTGCCGGACCTTGGCGGCAATACTGGCGGACATGCTATCGATGACAGCCTGTGCAACCTGTTGCGGCGTCTGCTTCAGTTCTGCTGCCAGGCCTTCCATCGCGCGCAATGCCTTAGCCTTGTCGCCGATACTGGCGCGGCCCAGCACGATCAATGCATCGGTCGGCGTCGGCACCGGGCCGTCGAAGGCCATTGCAGCGCCTTTGCGTTCCGGGCCGATCTGCAGTTTGCCGTCGACGATCTGCACGTGGCTGTCGCCGCCGAGCGCCATCGAATGCGTTAGCAGGCCGCGGATCAGCGTCTTGTGTCCTTCGATCTCCACACCTTTCGGTTCCAGCAGCGGCGCGCCGTCGGCGAACAGCGCGATGTCGGTGGTGGTGCCGCCGATGTCGATCGATACCGAATCGCCGTTCTTCGAAACGAAAGGCAGCACGCCCATGATGGTGGCGGCCGGGCCGGACAGGATGGTCTGCACCGGGAACAGGCGTGACTGCTTGACGCCGATGGTGCCGCCATCCGCCTTGAGGATGAACAGCGGTACATCGGCGCCGAGTTCATGCAGATAGCTTTCCAGCTGATCGATCATGCGACTGTGCAGACGCCAGATCGCGGAGTTCAAATAAGTGGTCGCGATGCGGCGCGGGAAGTTCAGCACACCCGATTGGTGATGGCCGAGCGACACATGCGTGGCCTGATCGGCGAAGAAGGCGCTGACTTCCTGCTCGTGCACGGGATTGCGCGTGGAGAACTTGCCGATGATGGCGAGATTGTCGATCTTGTCGTTGCCGAACTGTTGCTTTAGTGCTGCCAGCTCGTCTTCGTCAATCGCTTCCGCTTCGATGCCGCGATGATTCATGTAGCCGGCGATGAAGTGCGCCTGATCGAACAGCGGCAGATCCCTGGGCGATACGCCCGGTCCGTTCATCACGATCAGGCCGACTGGTTCGAGCTGGTTCTGCGCAACCGCATTGGTGGAAATCGTGGTGCTGAGCACGATGCGTTTCAGCTTCTTGATATCGTCCGGCGTCACGACGGCCTGGGTTGCGCGCATGACGCAGCCGAGGATGTCGTTCTTGTCGGTCAATACTTTGGATTTGCGGATGATTTTGCGGTCCTGCATCAATACCGAATCGGTATGCGTGCCTCCCACATCAATGCCAAGGATCATGCTTTTCCTTCCCGGGAAGAAGAGACGGCGACTGCCGTGAGCGGGCAGAAGCGTGCTGGGTAAATCAATTCAAACGAGCGGGCAGTGCCCAGCCTTCAACAGCTTCCATTATAGGCGGTAGGACTGCGTGGCACTTCGTATCAAACGGTCGATGAAGGGCTTCTGCAGAAGCCTCGCCGTTCGTGAAAAAGCCCGGCTATACCGGGCTTTTCGGTTCGCGGTACGGTACGCGTTACAGGTAGTAGCAGACGTAGTCCAGCATTTCGATCGTTTCGATATCGAAGCTGGAGTTGGCCGGCACGTCGAATTTCTGGCCGCCTTCATAGGTTTGCCAGTCTGATGCGCCGGCCAGCTTGATGCGGCATTTGCCGGCGTTCAGTTCCATGATTTCGGCTGCGCCGGTGTTGAACTTCAGCGTCGACGGGAAGATCACGCCGATGGTTTTCTTGCTGCCGTCCGGGAACAGTACCGTGTGCGAGACACATTTGCCGTCGAAGTAGACGTTTGCTTGTTTGATGACGGAGACGTTATCGAATTGAGTGGTCATGGTTTCTTTGTATATGCGTAATGGGTGAATTACTTCTTGCCGCTGTCCTTGTTCGGACGCGGCAGCGCCACGGACGAATTGCCGGACAGCAGGCCGACCTTGCTGTAGATGCCGAGCTTGTCGCGCGTGTCGCTGATGTCCAGATTGCGCATCGTCAGCTGGCCGATGCGGTCGGCCGGCGAGAACGGCGCATCTTCCACCTTCTCCATCGACAGGCGTTCCGGTGCATAGGTCAGGTTCGGCGATTCGGTATTCAGGATCGAGTAGTCGTTGCCGCGGCGCAGTTCGAGCGTGACTTCGCCGGTGACGGCGCGCGCGACCCAGCGCTGCGACGCTTCGCGCAGCATGATGGCTTGCGGATCGAACCAGCGGCCCTGGTACAGCAGGCGGCCCAGCTTGCGGCCGTTGTCGCGGTATTGCTCGATCGTGTCTTCGTTGTGGATGCCGGTGACGAGACGTTCGTAGGCGATGAACAGCAGCGCCAGTCCCGGTGCCTCGTAGATGCCGCGGCTCTTGGCTTCGATGATGCGGTTTTCGATCTGGTCGCTCATGCCGAGGCCGTGGCGGCCACCAATGCGGTTGGCTTCCAGGATCAGGTCGACGAGATTTGGATAGGCAACGCCGTTCAGTGCGACCGGACGGCCTTCCTCGAAGCGCACGGTGACTTCCTCACGCTTGACTTCGACATCGTCGCGCCAGAAGGCCACGCCCATGATCGGTTGCACGATCTTGATGCCGCTGTTGAGGAATTCGAGATCCTTTGCTTCATGCGTCGCGCCCAGCATGTTGGAATCGGTCGAATAGGCTTTTTCGACGGACAT
>DATDLO010000101.1:0-5853 GCA_036519215.1 Oxalicibacterium sp. | reverse complement strand
GGAGAAGCAGTTCTCGACGATCGCCGGCATCGATGTCATCAGTTCCAGCAGCACGCTGGGCAACACTTCCATCGTTCTCGAATTCGACCAGGACCGCGATATCGATGCGGCCGCGGTGGACGTGCAGGCTGCATTGCTGCGCGCACAGCGCGGCTTGCCGGAGGAAATGACCGATCTGCCGGCGTATCGCAAGGTCAACCCGGCCGACCAGGCCGTGCTGTTGCTGTCGCTGACATCGCCGTCGCTGTCGCTTTCCGAACTGAACGACTATGCCGAAAACCTGATTTCGCCGTCGCTGTCGACGATAGACGGCGTGGCGCAAGTGCAGGTCTATGGCCAGCGGCGCTACGCGGTGCGCGTGAAGGTCAAGCCGGACGAGCTTGCCGGACGCAACATGACGCTGGACGAACTGGCGAGCGCGATTCGTGCCGCCAATGCGAATTCGCCGGTCGGCGTGCTGGATGGTCCGCGCCAGACGCTGACGTTGCAGGCCAACAAGCAGTTGCAGAACGCCGAAGCCTTCAGCAATCTCATTATCGCCACCAACAACGGCCAGGTCACACGGCTGCGCGATGTGGCGACGGTGGAAGACAGCGTCGAAGTGACGAAGAGCGGCAGCTGGGCCAACGGCGAACCGTCGATTGTGCTGGCCGTGCAGCGCCAGCCGAACGCAAACACGGTGGCGGTGGTCGATGCCGTCAAGCGCACGTTGCCGCAGTTCCGTGCACAGATGCCCAACTCGATCGAGACGCGCGTGCTGAACGATCGTTCGACCTCGATCCGCGAGGCGATCCACGATGTCAACTTCACGCTGGCGCTGACCATCGTGCTGGTCGTGCTGGTCATCTTCCTGTTCCTGAAGCGATTGACGGCGACGATGATTCCGGTGCTGTCGTTGCCGATCTCGCTGATCGGCTGTTGCGCGCTGATGTACTGGCTGGGCTACAGCCTGGACAACGTGTCGCTGCTCGGCATCACGATCGCGGTCGGCCTGGTCGTCGACGATGCCATCGTGATGCTGGAGAACATCGTGCGTCACATCGAAGACGGCATGGAGCCGCTGGCGGCGGCACTGAAAGGTTCGCGCGAAGTCAGCTTCACCATCATCTCGATCTCGATCTCGCTGGTCGCGGTTTTCATCCCGATCTTCTTCATGCCGGGTGTGGTCGGCTTACTGTTCCATGAATTTGCGGCCGTCGTATCGCTGGCGGTGCTGGTGTCGGCGGTCGTGTCGCTGACGCTGGTGCCGATGCTGTGCAGCCGCGTGCTGCGTCATGAGAAGGCTGAAGAGCATCGCGACAATGCGATCAGCCGCGCCTTCGAACGCCTGTTCGACCGCACGCTGGCACTTTATACACACGCACTCGACTGGTCGCTCGCGCATCGCCGCACGATCCTGGCGCTGGCCTTCGCGTCCTTTGCGATGACGGCATGGCTGTTCATCACGATTCCCAAGGGCTTCTTCCCGGTAGAGGACATCGGCCAGATCAGTGTCACCGTCGAAGGGCCGGACGATGCGTCGTATCCGACGATGGTGAGACTGGTGACGCAGGTGGTGAACATCATCCAGAACGATCCGAATGTGGCGACGACGACTTCGCGTGTGCGTGACACCAACGAAGGCCGTCTGTTCATCGCACTGAAGCCGCGCAGCGAACGCGATGCGATGGACAAGGTATTGAGCGACTTGCGGCGCAAGCTCGCTGCGATTCCCGGTGTGACCGTCTATCTGAACCCGGTGCAGAACCTGCGGCTGGGCGGCCGTACGACGAAGAGCCAGTTCCAGTTCGTGCTGCAGAGCGTGCGCGCCGAGGAGCTGACCGAATGGGCGGAAAAGATACAGGCGGAAATGCGTACCGACCGCAGCTTCATCGACGTCACCAGCGATTCGCAATTGAAAGGGCTGCAGGCGCAAGTGGAGATCAACCGCGACCGCGCCAACGAAGCCGGCATCGATATCCAGGCGATTCGCACTGCGCTGTACAGCGCTTACGGCGATCGCCAGATTTCGACGATCTACACCAGCAGCAACAGCTACTCGGTGATCCTGCAGGATGAAGGCGTCGGTAGCCTGGACGAATCGGCGTTGAGCAAGATCTATCTGCGCGGCGGCAGCGGTGCACTGGTGCCGTTGCTGAGCGTGGCGACCGTGCGGCGTACGGCGGGACCGATCTCGGTCAACCATCAGGGGCAATTGCAGGCGGTAACGATTTCGTTCAACCTCGCGCCCGGCGTGCCGCTGGGCGCGGCAACCGGCAAGATCGAACAGATCAAGGAAGCGATCAAGCTGCCGTCCAGCATCGTGACCAACTATGCAGGCGATGCCGCCGTGTTCGAGTCCTCGCAGGCCAGCCAGGCGGCGCTGATCGTGCTGGCCATCATCGTCATCTACATCCTGCTCGGCGTGCTGTACGAAAGCTACATCCATCCGATCACGATTCTGGCCGGCCTGCCGTCGGCAGCCGTTGGCGCATTGCTGGCGCTGCGCATCTTCGGTTTCGAACTGACGATGATCGCGACCATCGGCATCCTGTTGCTGATCGGCCTGGTCAAGAAGAACGCGATCATGATGATTGATTTCGCGCTGGATGCGCAGCGCAACCAGGGCCTATCGCCGCCGGAAGCGATCCGCCAGGCCTGCATCCTGCGTTTCCGGCCGATCATGATGACGACGCTGGCAGCGGCGGTCGGCGCCTTGCCGATCGCACTGGGGCTGGGTGCCGGCGCCGAACTGCGTCAGCCGCTGGGGCTGGCGGTGGTTGGCGGCTTACTGGTATCGCAGGTGATTACGCTGCTGATCACGCCGGTCATCTATCTGTACTTCGACCGTTTCAGCGGCGCGGGGCCGCTGCAATTGACGGCCGAACAGGAGGCCGCCGCGGCGCGCTGACGGTTCAGGCCGGACAGGCGCGTTGCAGGATGCGCTGCAAGATATTGCCGGAAGCGATGCCCGGTTTTCCGTTCGGTGTTGTACCTAGCGTGCCATACACGCGGCCGTTGGCGGGATCGCTGCGGCTGGCGGCGAAGATTTCCGCATTTTCCTGCGGCGCATACTGCAGCATCAATGCCGCTTGCGCTGCCAGCACCAGTTGCTGCGCAAGGCGGCGGGCCTCCATCTGCAGTCGATCCTGCGGCAAGGTGGCCATGTCGCGCAGTACATGCAGCTGGGTTTGTAACGCGGGATGCCCGGCAGCCGCTTCTTCCAGATGCTGCAGCAATGCGGCCCATGCTTCCGGTTCGCGTTCGATCGCGCGCAGCACATCCAGGCACATCACGTTGCCCGAGCCTTCCCAGATCGAATTGACCGGTGCCTCGCGCAGCATGCGCGCCATCGGCGCTTCCTCGACGTAGCCGTTGCCGCCCCAGACTTCCATGCATTCGCCGCAGAATTCGATGGCGCGCTTGCAGACCCAGAACTTGGCAGCCGGCACCACGATGCGCTGCCATGCGCGCTCCAGCGGATCGGCCTGACCATCCTCGTTGCCATGGGTAGCATCTGCCGCCTGCGCCAGACACATCATCAACAGCGTGGCGGCTTCGCTTTCCAGCGCCAGATCGGCCAGCACGTTCTGCATCAGCGGCTGCTCGGCCAGCAGTCTACCGAAAGCGCTGCGGTGACGTGCATGGTGGATCGCCTGCACCAGCGCATGCCGCATCAGGCCGACGCTGCCGATCACGCAGTCGAGCCGCGTATGGTTTGCCATTTCGATGATGGTTGGAATGCCGCGGCCTTCTTCGCCAACCATCAGGCCCCAGGCATCCTGGAATTCGACCTCGCCGCTGGCGTTCGAATGGTTGCCGAGTTTGTCCTTCAGACGCTGGATCAGCACGGCGTTCTTGCCGCCGTCGGGCCGCCAGCGCGGCACGAAGAAGCAGGAAAGACCGCCTTCGGCCTGTGCCAGCACCAGATGCGCATCGGCGTGCGGTACCGAATAGAACCATTTGTGACCGGTCAGAAGATACGGATGGCCGCGTCCGCGTTCGTTGATGGCACGCGCGACCGTGGCGTTCGTGCGGACGTCGGAGCCGCCCTGTTTTTCCGTCATGCCCATGCCGATCAGGATGGCGCGCTTGTCGGCGATCGGGAGGTCGCGCGGATCGTGTTCGCGCGCGAACAGTTTCGGTTCCAGAATGGCGGCCAATGCGGGTTCCTGCCGCAGCAACGGGATGGACGCGAAAGTCATCGTGATCGGGCACAGCGATCCGGATTCCAGTTGCGCCTGCAGGTAGTAGCCGGCGGTGCGTGCCGCATGCGCGCCGGCGCGCGGGTCAGACCACGGCAGCGATTGCAGCTTGGCCTGCCGCTGCAGCGACAGCAGTTCGTGCCATGCCGGATGGAAGGCCACGCTGTCGATACGGCGGCCGACGCGGTCGTGCGTCTGCAATTGCGGTGGATGGCGATTCGCCAGCGCGGCGGTTTCACGCATCGCATGCGTGCCGAGCGTTGCGCCGCTATGCATCAGCGTCGCTGCATGCCAGGGGGCAGTGCGCTGTACGGCTTCCTGCAGCGCGGCGTCGATTGCGTAGAGATTGCAGTCGGGCAGGTCGGGAACCTGGTTGGCGACTTCATGGGTGGGCCATTGCATGGACATTCCTTTCCGGCGCGGAGGAAATGGTGCGATTCGGTACGATGGTGGCACGGATGTTTTGTTGTTGTAACGTACATCCGCCGGAATTGCCAGCCCGCCGCCGGGGCGAATGCCATGACCGATACGATGACGGGGAATCCGGCGCGGCTGTCAGGTAAAATGCGGTTTGCTTTCATTCGCGAACGGCTTCCATGTCCTATCAAGTTCTCGCCCGCAAGTACCGCCCGAAAGGCTTCGACACCCTGGTCGGGCAGGAGCACGTCGTGCGGGCGCTGACGCATGCGCTGGAGCACAAGCGGCTGCATCACGCTTATCTGTTCACCGGCACGCGCGGCGTCGGCAAGACGACGCTGTCGCGCATCCTCGCCAAATCGTTCAACTGCATCGGGCCGGACGGCAACGGCGGCATCACGGCCGCGCCGTGCGGCGTCTGCGAAGCCTGCACCGCGATCGATGCCGGCCGCTTCGTCGATTACATCGAGATGGATGCCGCTTCCAACCGCGGCGTCGACGAGATGGCGCAACTGCTGGAACAGGCGATCTACGCACCGTCGAATGCGCGCTTCAAGGTCTACATGATCGACGAGGTGCACATGCTGACCAACCACGCCTTCAACGCGATGCTGAAGACGCTGGAAGAGCCGCCGGAGCACATCAAGTTCATCCTCGCGACCACCGATCCGCAGAAAATTCCGGTGACCGTGCTGTCGCGCTGCCTGCAATTCAACCTGAAGCAGATGCCGCCGGGCCACATCGTCTCGCATCTGGAAAACGTCCTCGGGCAGGAAAACATCGAGTTCGAAACGCCGGCGCTGCGTTTGCTGGCGCAGGGTGCGCACGGCTCGATGCGCGACGCGCTGTCGCTGACCGACCAAGCGATCGCCTATGCAGCCGGCAAGGTCACGCTTGATGCAGTGCAGGGCATGCTGGGCGCGCTCGATCAATCCTTCCTCGTGCGCATCCTCGATGCGCTGGCGCAGAAGGATGGTGCAGGCCTGTTGGCCGTGGCCGACGAAATGGCGGCGCGCAGTTTGTCGTACAACGCGGCATTGCAGGATCTCGGCTCGTTGCTGCATCGCATCGCATTGGCGCAATCGGTGCCGAGTGCACTACCGGAAGATTTGCCCGAGCGCGAAGACATCCTGCGGCTGGCGGCATTGTTCGATGCCGAGGAAATCCAGCTGTTCTATCAGATTGCCGTGCATGGCCGCAACGAACTGGGCCTGGCGCCCGACGAATACGCAGGCTTCTCGATGACGCTGCT